>JAOUPQ010000343.1 GCA_029879765.1 Nitrospinota bacterium
ATATTGCGCCTGCACGATATCATCCGGTCCGCCCTGTAACCTGGCGCCTTCTGTGCGTCTGCCTGGGGGGAAAAGATGGATTCGATGTTTCTGAACATCCTCGGCGCTGTGGCGCTGTTGCTGCTGTTGGGTATCCCCCTCATCATGATGAACATAAGGATCGCCGCGCAACTCCATTTCAAGGAAATTCACATCGACGGGGACAGGCGGCTGGACCAGGAATTCTTCCGGAAGATGGATAAATTCGCCTCCCGCAGGGGATACGCAAGACAGCTGGATGTGAGTGTGATCGGCCTGGCAGGGGAAAACTTTAACCGCCTGTATATCAGCGGCGATGGCTCGTCCATCCTGGCCACCCAGATGTTCGCCCAGAGCGGTGATATAGTCAAATACTTCGAATTCTGCACTAAATACGACGAGGTGGAGGTGTGCGCCAACAACGCCCAGATCTCGGACCTGTTGTATCAGCCACCCTGGTCCCACGTGGTGCGACGGCCGGATATTTCAGATCCGGAAGTGTTGATGAGCCTCCATCGCCAGGCCTGCGCAAAATATGGAAGAGGCGCCATCAGGCGGGTGGAGGCCAGCCAGTTTGGGCCGATTTTCCAGGAGAGCAACAGCAGGAACATGGATTATCAGGTGGAGAGGGGGATATTGAAAAAGGACTCCACAGGCCAGTGGTACTCCCCCACGGCAAAGCTTGCTCTGCGGGGGGTGGGCAACTATCTAAACCCGGTCCGGGACAACTTCACATGGCGCAGGGTTGCGTTTGGATACGTGGGGGCGGTGGCGTTGGCGGCGGCGGGGTGGGCCTGTTTCATTCTGGACGCCGCGTCTCATCTGGAAGGTCCCTTGCCGCTGGATGATTCCATGGTCAACCTTCTGCTGCTGGGGCTGGGGCATATCCTGGGGGGCGTGGTCATCGGGCTTGGGTTCGGGGGGAAGAGCTTTGTCTGGTCCATCCTTGCGGTGCTCCCCTGTTTCATCGCTTTATCCATAACAGGTGTGGCATCGCCTGAAATGGAATACGCATATCTCTTCCTGACGTTGATAACAATGGTCGCAAGCCATGGAACCTATAACGTGACCAGTGTGGAGGGAGGCGTCGGGCAGGCGGTTCTGGCCATATTGGAAATCGGCGTGATTTTGGCCGTCTGGTTATTCCTGCCTTATTTCATTCCCGAATTCAAATGATTATAAACTTATTGCCATGCCTATGAAATGAGGGCTAAAATGGGAGACTAGCGCACAGTGGTTTTTGGCTTTTAAAATCAGGGTGAAAAATGGATGGGCGCCTTCCTCCCGGCCCGGCAGACCAGGGGCCAGATGAGCATGACGAAAAGCCGTATCTGCTGATCGGATCCAACATCCGCTTTCTGGCGGAAAACGCCGTGAAGCATGGCCACCGTGTATTCACCGTGGATTACTTCGGGGACTGGGACACTTTAAAGCTTGCGCCCAACCGCTCCATACTCCGGGATGGCGATGGCGTGATGAGCATGCTATCGCTGGTTCGCCTGGCGGATGGAATCGATAACGAAGGGGTGATATACGGCCCCGGCTTTGAAAACGATATCGTGGCGTTGCGCAGCCTGCAGCGTCTTGGGGTTGTGCTGGGGTGTGATCTGAAATCCGCCAGGGCCGCCCGCAATCCCGATTCCCTGTTGCGCGCGGCCAACACCTGGGGATTCAGATACCCGGAGACTCTGGTCGAAAAACCCCTTCCGCCAAACTCCGATCGATGGCTGGTAAAACCGCTCAACAGCCTTGGAGGAGGGGGAATCCGCTTCCATTCCGCCGATAACCCGGAGCCTGACGGCCCGTACCTGTTCCAGAAATTCGTGGAGGGGTTGCCCTCTTCCGTGGCGGTGATTTCCAATGGATCCGACGCCGCCATACTGGGGGTGATGACCCAGCTGGTGGGGGATCCGGATTTCGGCGCCTCCGATTTCCGGTTTGTGGGGAACATCTATCCCCACCCCTTCACCGACGATATGATAGGGAAGGTGACGGAGATCGCCGAGGCCCTGACTCTGGAGTTCGATCTTAAGGGCCTGTGGGGTTTTGATTTTATATACGATGGCGATGTGATCCTGCTGGAGATCAATCCCAGGCCCACCGCCGGAATGGGCCTGGTGGGCGCCTGCTCCTTCACCGATCTTCTGGGCCTGCATGTGGACAGCCTGTTGCACAATACATCGGACCGGCTCATAGACTTCGCCCCGGCTCGCAAATATACCGGTCATGCCAGGGTTTTCGCCGAGGGGGATGTCATTTTCATCGGCGCGGAAGAGTGGGCAGCCATGGGCGCCAGGGATATCCCGGAAAACGGATCAGTAATCCGCACAGGCTCCCCTATCCTGACCGTCACCGCGTCGGCGCATACATACAACCAGACCAAGGAGGCTTTGAAGAATATGGCCGCAAAGCTAAAACAGGATCTCCAGAAACCGACCGCCCGGATTCTGTGAGCAACGCTCCAGCGAACAGCCATGAAGAACTTCGTTTTTTATAATCCGACAAAGATATCCTTTGG
>JAOUPQ010000342.1 GCA_029879765.1 Nitrospinota bacterium
TGGCTATCTCTATCCCGTAGGCGTAATCCTTCAGTGTCGCATCCGCCGCCAGGGAGGCATGGGGGATGGACAGAGCGCATATGGCGGCCAGGACAATCGATCTCATGCAGTCTCCTCTTTGCTTTGTGGCGGGATGGGGGAAAAATAACCGATCACCAAAAGCAACGCCCCCACTCCCACAAACGATATAATCCGCTCCATGGTCCCTGTCCGGGAAAGGTCCACCAGGAACATTTTGATAACCACGGATCCCTGCAGGAAGGCCCCCACCACCCATACGCTCCTGTTGGCTTTCCTGGTGGCGAAAACCATCAGGAATAGGGCCAGGATGCTCCAGCTGATGGATATGGTAACCTGGAACAGGGAAGATGCAAGCATCTGGTCAAAGTTGAAGGGAACCTGGCCCCACCAATGGACTGTCCTGGCCAGGATGGCGTTGAACCACAGGAACAAGCCTGGCGCATATATATAGGGCGCCAGCTTGTCGACGCTTTCCTTTTCTTCGACCATCTCTTTGCGAAACGTCAAAGCCCAGGAAAAAGCCACCAGGGTTACAAAAGCCATGGCCATGTCCAGCGGATTGAGGATCGGCAGGTATGGGATCGGATATGGATTCCCATCGTTGGACAAGTTGGCCCATGCCATCCAGATCAAAGCATATGTCAATAGGGGGCCGATTCCCAATGTCATGTACGCCTGGCGGTATTTCCGGAATGGCCATGTAATGTAGTGGCCTCTGGTTATTATCATAAGCGCTATGAAAGCCGGAGCGGCGCCATGAATAATGAACGCCCATATATTGTAGACGGGAAACAGATGGCGAACATGCCACGTCGACTCCGCAATAACGAGAAAGGTGGTTATCCAAAGCGCTCCGGCATGCAGCCATGGAGAGGGGGCGCCCTCGGCATCTTCTTCCCCCAGATACAATATGGCGTAAATTAAGGCCACTGCCAGCGGCCACGCCATCATCCCTCCATCATCAAAAGGATGTATTTCAAGAAACATAAAGGGCATGACCATCAAACCCACTGGGAAAAGCACACCCCGCGCGGGGTAGGCGAGGATTCTCCATTCCAGCCTGTTTCGCAGGTAGGCCATGGCCAGCGCCGACAAAGCCAGGAATACCAGGAAGGTGTTGAAATCGTAGCCGGATTTTACATGGGTGTCGATCTCCCGAAATCCGCCCCAGAGCCACCACATAAGGCCCCACAACATGAGCGGAGGCTCCAGGGATCTCTCCCATGGCTTCACCTTTCCGGAGTTCTTCCAGATGTAATACGCCGTAAAGAATCCGGCCAGGCTAAGGATGACGCAGCCGAGAAAATAGCCGTTGAGCAATGGCGTCGGGCCCACGGCGTATCGGGTGGTAATGATAAATGAATAGCCGGAAGCCAATTGCAGGATAACGCCGGTTATCTTGGCCAGCCACCTGTCCTGCCGCACTCCGAGCCACACCAGGGCCGCCCCCTCCAGCGCCCAGGCGGCGGAGGTCCACCTTCCATCGAGGGCCAGGGGGATGGTCAGCGTCAGGAAGACCACGTTGAACGCCAGGAAGGACTCGGCCAGAAGCTGAAGCTTTTCCTTGTACTTGTGGAAGGTCAGCCAGGCGAGGAAAAGGTAATAGACCCCCAGGGCGAAAGAACTCCACGCCAGTCCATATTCATAATGGGCCACCAGCCTCTCCTGCAGCGCGAAGGCCACCACCGGAGCGCCGAATACTATAGAGCCGTCCACAAGCCCGGTCAGCCTCAGGGGCTGGCGCAGGGCGAACAGGATGGCGATGGCGGAGTACATGACGAAGAAGAGGACCAGGAACGGCTCCGTGGAGGCGAACAGTTCCGGTCGATAGTACTTGTATCCCCACATGCTTCCGATCACGAAAGTGAAGGTGAATCCCAGCAGGTTGAGCGCCCGCCATGTCCTGTACCAGGATATCCACAAAATGCCCAGATTCAAGACGGAGTAATAGCTGAACAGGGCCACATGGCGCCCGCCACCGGTGGAGATGAGGACAGGGGCCAGAAACCCGCCCGCCGAACCGAGCACCGCCAGGGAGAGGGAGTTCTGCATAACCGCCAGAAAGGAGGACAAGGCGCATACGGCGAATAATAGGGTGAAAGCGAGGACAGGGGGGATCATTCCATAAAGCCGGAACGCGGCAAAGATGGTGAGGTACACGATTCCTATGCCCCCACCCTGGATCACCAGGCCATAAATCCGCCGGGTATCTCGCAATCTCCATCCCACCATTATCAGCGCCACCCCACCCACAGCGGCGCCGATGAGCCGGAACTCGACAGGTAACATCCCCTGGTCGATGGCGTACTTCAGGAGGAATGAGACACCCAGGAAAAGAATCACCACCCCGATTTTCACCAGCAGATCCTCGCCGGAGAAGAACTTCAGGACTGAGTTGTACACCCGGTTTTCCAGCGGAGCCTGGGGCGCGACTTCTTGCCGCTTGTGCTCCTGGGAGCGAGCCGGTTCGCTGTCCACATGTGGGAACTCTATATCGGATTTCATGTCGTCGAGG
>JAOUPQ010000103.1 GCA_029879765.1 Nitrospinota bacterium
CCGTTCATACGCGGCGCAGGCCAGCAGGCCGAAGTTTTTTCCGGTGGCGGGAATGACGGAAGCCAGCACCTCCAGCATATTGCTGGTGGCGCCCAGGCTGCGCCCGGAGGTGAACAGATATGTCTCCGTGCCAATGAACATCAGGTCCAGAAGCGCGTCCTGGGTCTCCATGTTTGCAATGAAAGAAGAGGCCACGCTAACCGCGTCCTCAAAATGTCCGCTGATGTCCACATCCAAAAAAGTGTCCAGCAACAGCGCATGGCGGGAATAATACTCCTCCTGATATTCCTTCACCACAGGGGAGCCGGTCCTGGCCCAGCTTCGCCAATGGATTTTTCGCATAGGATCCCCCGGCCTGTAGTCTCGCAATCCAACGAATTCCTCCGCGTCACCCACCGCCGAAGCCAGCGCCACCCCTCCCTGGTTGTATTTGCGCTTCCCGGGCAGGGAAAAGGGTTTGGTGGTGAAACGGCGGGGGAAAACCGGCTTGGAGATATTCACCGGGATGCGACATAAAGTCTTGATCAACCCGAACGGGTCCAGGGCGCCCACGGTGACGCTCTCCAGGCGGATATAGCCACGATTTATCGGCACTGCCTCCAGGTTCATATGGACCGTGCCTTTGGGAGGGATCATGGGAAGGGATATTTCCTTGAATTTTACAGGAACCCGTTGCTCGATAATCTCTCTCCAGCGGATGGGGCCCACATATCTGTCCCAGGCGTTTATATTCCGCTCCCTGGCCGATTTCATGGTGGCGAATTCATGATAGCTCGGCCTCGGGTCCTTCAGGTTCATCTTGAACAAGGCGCCATCCACGGCATTGGGACCCTGGTTTGTTATCTCCACCGAATACCGGAAGGGAGCGCCGACAGTAGTGGAAGGGGGTAGAATGATCCGGGCGGAGAAATTCGGCTTGCTGAACAGGCTGGCGACGACCGACGCGATCAAGAGAAACAGAAGGAAAGTGAAGGCCTGGAACGCCATGGTGCGAGTAGTGTCCATCCCCATCATGGCGCAAATGACCACGCTCAGAATCACGAAGACACCAGAGGGGGTGAATTTGCCCTGCGCCCAGGATTGGGCGGAACTGCCCGCCATATACATGCGGTGGATCATTTTTTGCGGGTTCATCACGATCGCCGCCTTTTGCCCGGCTATGCCGGCGCTGGGATCTGGCGCAATATCTCCTCCACCACGGAAATGGCGGTCGTGCCGGAGAAACGCGCCTGGGAATCGAGCATCAACCTGTGGGCGATAACAGGAACCGCGATCTGGTGGATATGGTCGGGGGTGACAAACTCCTCCCCCTCCAGCAAAGCCAGGGCGCGAGCGGTTTTCATCACCGCCAGCGAGGCCCTGGGGCTGGCGCCCAGCCGGACACCAGGAGCCTTGCGGGTGGCGGCCACCAGATCCACAATATATTTCTTCATTTCCTGGCTGATGCGAATTTCGAAGGAAAGCCTGCGAAGCGTCAGCACATCTTCCATATCCACACATTTGGTGATGTGATCCAGAGGATGACCCCGGGATTGATCGGAAAGGATCTCCACTTCGTCGTCAGGATCCACATAGCCCAATCCAAACTGGAGAGAGAACCGGTCCATCTGCGCCTCCGGCAGGGGATATGTGCCGGTGGATTCCACCGGGTTCTGGGTGGCTATTACAAAGAACAACTCCTCGAGCTTGTGGAGCTTCCCATCGACGCTCACCTGTCCTTCCGCCATCGATTCTAGCAACGCGGATTGGGTCCTGGGCGAGGCGCGGTTAATCTCGTCCACCAGCACTATGTTGGCGAAGATCGGCCCCTGATGGAAATGGAACTTTTGGTCGTTCTGGTTGTATATGGAGACTCCTGTTATATCGGTCGGGAGAAGATCCGGAGTGCACTGGATACGCTTGAATTTTGTGTCGATGGAAAGCGCCAGGGCCTTGGCCAAGGTGGTTTTCCCCGTTCCGGGAGCGTCCTCCAGCAGCACATGGCCCCCTGTAGTGATGGCCAGCAACAGTTTGCGAATAGCCGCCGATTGTCCCCGCATCACGGTTTCCACATTGGAAATGATCTTGTTATAGATCGCCGCGCCCGAAGCGGCCTGAACTGAGTTCATTGGCTTTTAGTCTCCCCAACATGGTAATTGAGTCGTAAATGCATATTATAGATTACTTCCCGATATGTATTTGTTTGCATGGCAATCCATGATGGTGATATGAACATATCGGCATGTTAAAGTTTACATTATCGAATTATAGAATAACAGAAATTGTGCTGGTGATGCGCCAGCCTGCATTCTTTTTAGGGAGGAGCCATGAAATACAGAACCGAAAAGGATTCGCTGGGGGAATTCAATGTCCCTGCCGAGGCACTGCATGGAATAAACACCAGCCGCTCCCTGGGCAACTTCCCTGTCAGCGGTTTCACTTTGCCCTCCCGGCAAGTGGCGGCCATAGCGATTATAAAACAGGCTTGCGCCATGGCGAACATGGAACTGGGGCTTTTGGAAAAAAAGAAAGGAGCCGCCATCGTCAAGGCGGCGGCCAAGGTGGCTTCCGGCGGGCATGGGGATCAGTTCCCCGTGGACATCTTCTCCTCCGGCTCCGGCACTTCTCACAATATGAATGTGAACGAGGTTATCGCAAACCTGGCGGAGGAGGCTCTGGGCGGCAGGAGAGGGGAGAAGAAACTTGTCCACCCCAACGACCATGTGAACATGGGGCAGTCCACCAACGATGTGTTCCCCTCATCCATAAAGGTGGCGGCGGCCCCATGCGTGGCTGAATTGGCAGGCCGGACCAGGGGCCTGGTGGCGACGCTGAAAAGGAAAAGCCGCCAGTTCGACAAAATCATAAAGTCGGGGAGGACCCATCTGCAGGACGCGGTGCCTGTGCGGATGGGTCAGGTGTTCGGGGCCTGGGCCTATTCCATATCAAAAGGAGAGGAGCGTCTGCGCTGTGTCATGCCCCGGTTCATGGAGCTTGCGGTGGGGGGCAACGCGGTGGGGACCGGGATCAACAATCATCCCAGGTTCCGCAAGCTGGTGATAAAGCATCTGAACATCATCATCAAAGACGCTGGCGCCTTTAAGGGCGTTGGCGCCTTCAAAGTGGCGGGCCATGATATCGAGGCGGTGCACAACACAAACGACATGGCGGCGCTCTCCGCGGCGGTCAGTTCTCTGGCGGTGGATGTCCAGCGGATATGCAACGACCTGCGGCTGATGGCCTCCGGGCCTATGACCGGCTTTAACGAGGTGAACCTGCCTCCGGTGGAGCCAGGCTCCTCCATCATGCCGGGGAAGGTGAATCCCAGCATCTGCGAGGCGGTGAACATGGTTTGCCTCAAGGTGTTCGGCAATCACCAGACGATCTTCATGGCGGCGCAATCCGCCCAGCTGGAGCTGAACGTGACCATGCCCGTGACGGGATACACGTTGCTGGAGTCATTGACCATATTGGCCAATGGAATAATGATCCTGGATGAAAAATGCGTGGCGGGAGTGACGGTGAACAGGGAAGTGTGCGAGCGCTATGCGCTACGAAGCCCCAGCCTGGCCACCTTCTTGAATCCGCATATTGGCTACGCCCGCGCCTCGGAAGTGGCGAAAAAGGCCGTGAGGGAAGGGAAGACCGTGCCGGAAGTGGTGCTGGAAGAGGGGCTTATGAGCAAGGCGGAACTGGCGAAAGTGTTCGACCCGAAGAAGCTTACTTCGCCGGAGGGCTGAAAGGCGCATCGAATCCCTAAACGTGACCGGCAAAGTCTTCCAGAAAACAAGGGATCTGTATTATTAATATTCATGATGGTGGTTTTGGCGATGCAGCTGTTTCCATTCTTTCTTGCGCAATGGCGGGGGGAGAGCTTGAATACAACAGATGGTATCCTTGCCGAATCCTTTACCAAAAAGTATCATCACTATTTGGATACTATCGGAGATAACATTGATCGAAGTTCCCTCACGTTCCCCTTTTAACTGGATATCTTTGTTCCCGTTCCTCGGGTGGATTGGCGATGTGCGGCGCGCCACGCTCCGGGACGACTTCTTCGCCGGACTGACCAACGCGTTCATTGTGCTTCCCCAGGGGGTGGCTTTCGCCATGATCGCCGGGCTGCCACCGGAGTATGGGCTGTACACAGCCATAATTCCCCCCATCATCGCCGGGCTGTTCGGCTCCTCGAAGCATCTTATCTCCGGCCCCACCACCGCCATCTCCATCGTGGTCTTCACCGCTGTCAGCCCGCTGGCCGAACCTTCCACTCCGGAATTCATCGCCCTGGCGCTGACTCTTACGTTTCTGGCCGGGGCGTTCCAGCTTGGTCTGGGATTGGCCCGTATGGGGGCTTTGGTGAACTTCGTCTCCCACAGCGTCATTGTGGGGTTCACCGCCGGAGCCGCCATAATCATCGCCACCAGCCAGGTGAAGCACACCCTGGGAGTCTCCATCCCAAAAGGGCAGTCGTTCCTCCAGACATGGGTATCGCTGGCCCGGGAAGCTTCCAATATAAACATATACGCCGTCATTGTGGCGGTCTCCACGTTGCTGATAATCCTGGGGGTGAAGCGGGTTTGGCCAAAGGCGCCGGGCCTGCTGATCGGGATGCTGGGTGGGGGAGTGGTGGCGGCGATCATCGGCGCCAAAGAACATGGGATACAACTGGTGGGGGCGCTCCCTTCCGGGTTGCCTCCGTTGTCGTTGCCCAATTATTCCCATGACGCGGTTTTCGGGCTCACCTCCTCGGCGTTGGCGGTGGCGATGCTGGGGCTTATCGAGGCGGTCTCCATCGCCAGATCTGTGGCGTCCAAAAGCGGGCAGACCCTGGATGGGAACCAGGAATTCATAGGGCAGGGGCTCTCCAACATAGTCGGCAGCTTTTTCTCCTGCTACGCTTCCTCCGGATCGTTCACCAGAAGCGGGGTGAACTATTCGGCCGGGGCCAAAACTCCCCTCTCCGCGGCATTCTCCGCAGTGTCCCTGGCGCTGATCCTGCTTTTGACGGCGCCGTTGGCGGCCTATCTGCCTATCGCCTCCATGGGGGGGGTGGTGCTGCTGGTGGCGTACAACCTGGTGGACACCCACCATATCAAAAACATACTGAAAGCCAGTGGGTCAGATTCCGCCGTGCTTATCACCACCTTCATATCAACCCTGTTCGTGGAGCTGGAGTTCGCCATATACGTGGGGGTGATGCTGTCGCTGGTGTTGTATCTCAATCGCACATCCAAACCCCGGATTGTGGCCCGGACTCCGAATCCCCATGTGGAGAACCGCAGCTTTGTCACCGACCCGGACGCCGAGGAGTGTCCGCAGTTCAAAATAATCAGGATAGACGGCTCCATATACTTCGGCTCTGTAAACCATGTGCAAAGGGCATTGGAATGGCTCCGCACCGAGGAGCCGGAGCGCAGGCATCTGATGCTGGTTTGCAGCGGTATAAACTTCCTGGATGTGGCAGGGGCCGAGGCCCTGGAAAAAGAGGCCATTCGCTATAAAAACATGGGAGGAGCTTTTTATCTTTATGGTCCCAAGGCGCAAGTGCGGGATATCCTGGAGAAGGGGGGATACAAGGACCACATTGGAGATGAGAATATATTCGATTCCAAAAAAGTGGCGCTGAATTCCATAGTCAAAAAGCTGGATCCGAACCGCTGCGCCCGATGCTCCACCAGGATATTTATGGAATGCAAAGATATGCCTAACAACGCCCTGGCGACTACTCCTGCGGCTCAGTAAGTTCCCACAACCGTTCCACGGCTCTTTGCACTTCCGGCAATTCAATCCGGGATGTGCAGTGATCCCCTTCGTAAATACAGTTTTTCTGGTCGCAAGGCTGGCATTCCATCGGCTCGCATGTCACCACGATTTTCCTCTGGCCCACCGGCCCCCACAACACCGGGTCTGACGGCCCGAACAGAGCCACCAGAGGAGTGTCCAGCACACCGGCCATATGCATGGGGCCAGAGTCGTTGCAGATCACCATATTGGACATTTTTATCAGCGCCGCCAGTTCCCATATGCTAAGGTCCGCAAAAGAGGGGAGGGCATAACCCGAAGCGCGTCTTATGGATTTGATCTCCTCCTCATCCGCCTTTGATCCGGCGATGATAACCGCCATTTCCCTCTCGTCCACCAGCCATCGGGCCAAGGCCCCCATTTTTTCCGCGGGCCATCGTTTCACCATCACCCTGGCGCCAGGATGCAGCAGGGCTATCGGGCGATCGAACATCAAGCCAGCTTCTTCCAGCCTTTTTGTGACGGACCGGGTGGCGGATTCGGGGAAATCGAGGAAGAACTCCGGCTCCTGCGGCCATTGGGCGCCCAAGGGAGTCACCACCTTGAACTGTACTTTCCAGCTATGATCGTCCGGCAAGGGGGCTTGGGCCTTCATGTTGTAGCAGAGCCAGTTGCGAAAGCGGAAATGGTGCCCGATGCGATGGCGGGCGCCGGAGAGCAATGCGGCAAAAGCTCCCCTGGTTCCTGCCTGAAGATCCACCGCCAGGTCATACTTCTCCTGGCGCAGCTGGCGGATAAGAGCCAGATCGGCTTTGATTCCCCTCTGCGATAGTTGCCGGGGATTGGTGATCACCTTGTCCACATTGGCGTTGTTGTGCAACAATCCCTCGAACAGATCGTCCACCAACAGATGGATCACCGCGCGCGGGAAGGTTCTTTTCAACGCCGCCAGCGACGGGTTGGACAGGAGAATGTCTCCTATGGATCTCAACCGCAACACCAGGATTTTGCGTATCGACGCCGGATCAAAATTCATCGGGGATTTCCGGGATATATAGCTTCAGGTATATTCAAGTATGGACATAAGGTTAATACAGTGGCTTGGCTCATTACAACCTGATTTTTCCATTTAGCCAAAAACCTGACCTTGTTGATTTTGAATTGTGTATTCTTTATCCTGTTACTACTAGATGTTTTTGCCGCTTATGAAGGATATAGATGAGCCATAAAGAGGAAGACAACGCGGCCCGGTGGCTTGCCTGGGGCGCCGAGGCTTTCGAAAAGGCCCGAAAAGAGAACAAACTCCTGCTGGTCTCCATCGGCTACCCCGCCTGTCGAGGGCTTGTGCTGATGGAGCGGGAGAGTTTTTCCAGCCCCAAATTCCTGGAAGCCGCCAAATCCAGCTTTGTCCTTGTGAAACTGGACAGGGAATTGTTCCCCTCCGTCGATTTTGTATACATGGCCGCCGCCATCGCCATCCGCAAAGAGGGAGGTTGGCCCAACAATATGATCGTCACGCCAGAGCTGGACCCTGTAATCTCCGTCGGGTATGGCAAGGAAAAGGATATGGCGCGATTGCTCCAGGATGTGGCCAATATCTGGCGAACCTCCCCGGACCAGATCCGCGCCCATGCGGCGCATATCAGCAATGTGATAAAGATCCACCTGGAGACTGTGGACCTTACCAAGGCGGAGCGGGATCCGGATATGGAAAAGATCCGCGAATCGATGGATATGACAAACGGAGGGTTCGGGAAAGGGGCCAAGTTCCCCATGGCCAGCGCTCTCGATTTCCTGCTCACGGAAGGGAACGATGACGGGTTCGTGAAGCTTTCGCTGGATAAAATGGCGAGCGGCGGGATGTTCGACCATGTAGGGGGAGGTTTTTTCCGCTGCACCATAGACGCCAAATGGGAGAAACCGCAATATGAAAAGCTGCTGTACGATAACGCGCTGCTGGCATCGCTGTACGCAAAGGGCGCCATGGTTTTTGATGACAAAATCTACAACTATACGACCCAGAAGACTCTTGATTTTATGGAGCGCGCTCTATTTATCGGAAACGGAGGCGGTATAGCAGGCTCTATTATTGATTGCGGCAAGGAGGATGGGGCATATTACACGTGGACCTACGAAGAGGCGCAAAAGATAGTTTCTGATCCGCAAGCGCTTGCGAATTATGGCATTACGGAAAAGGGGAATATCTTGGTGATCGACATGATGAGCGGGACGCCGAAAATTTCATATACGAAAAAGAGCATTCCCAGAAGACAGGGGGATCTGCTGTACAGCAGTGATCTGGAAAAGCTGCGTCAGGTGAGGGAGACTCGCACGGAGGTCCGCATCGACCAAAAGGTAATAGCGGCATGGCAAGGGATGGCCATATCGGCTTTTGCAAAAGGGAGTGTGCTCCTCGACAATCCGCGCTATCTGGAGGTGGCGCTGCGGGAGGCTGATTTCGCATTGAGCAAGATCGGACAGGCCCATTACATTCGCAATGGTCTGGCCCAAGGCAGGGGAAACCTGGAAGACGGGGCGTTTTTGGCCATGGGATTCTGGGACCTTTTTGAAGCCACGGGAGAGGAGAAGTGGCTTGGAGCATGCAGGGACGCGGTGGACGCCACCAAGAAGAAGTTCGCCACGGGAGATGGAGGGTATTATATGGTGGAGGATTCCGAATTCCTTATCGCCCGGCCCCGCAATTATGAAGACCAGCCATATACCAGCGCGGCGGCGTTGCTGGGGAGGGTGGACTGGCGGTTGTCCTTTGCCCTGGGGGAGCCGGAGCGGGCCACAGACTCCGCCAATACCGCCCTTAATCTGATGTTGTCTTTAAACGGCGGTGGAATGCTGGGGGGGGAGGCGATGAGCCTGCACAGGGAAGTATTCTCCCCGACAGTGGAAATACTCTATTCCTTCGCCGAGGGGGAGAAGGAAAAGACGCGCTGGATCAAAAGCGGGCATAGTCGAAAATGGGGGATCGTGCGTATTCCCCTGGGAGCGGCTTCACTGAACCGGGTTCTCTCCTTTGGAAGAAAACCGGTGGAATTCTCCCGGGCGTTTGTCTGCCATAACCGCTCATGTGAACCGCCGGTGGATTCCCCGGAGGACTTGGAAACCTTGCTGAAAAGAATAGAAACGGAATGAAGGATAAGAACATACCCAACCGGCTGATTAATTCGACCAGCCCATACCTGATCAAGCACGCTCACAATCCGGTGGACTGGCGCCCATGGGGCCCAGAGGCGCTGGAAACCGCCAGATCGGAAAACAAGCTGATCTTCCTCTCCATCGGATACACCGCATGCCATTGGTGCAACGAGCTGGAAAAGGAATGCTTCGATCACCACGATTTCGCCGAGGTGATAAATCCCCGTTTTGTCTGCATAAAGGTGGACAGGGAGGAGAGGCCGGACCTGGACAGGATATACATGGACGCCGCCGTGGCCCTGCAAGGAAGGGGAGGGTGGCCGAACAACGTTTTCCTGACCCCGCAGCTGGATCCAGTTTTCGCCATCGGTTACCAGAGACGGGAGGCGTTCAAAAGTGTCTTGATCCAGATGGAGGAATACTGGAAAGCGGATCCTGCCAGGATGTCGCAAAAAGGGGAGCAGATGCGCGCCGCCCTGCGCGAGTATCTGGAAAGGGGGGGGCGATATGAGAGCGCCCCACCTGTCAATCTTTCCCGGATGCGGGAGGGGATGGACCATGAGCATGGAGGATTCGGGAACGAGACAAAGTTTCCTATGACCACTATTCTGGAGTTCTTGCTGACGGAAGGGGAGGACGATCAGTTTCTGATCACCACCCTGGACAATATGAGCCTGGGAGGGATGTTCGACCATGTGGGGGGCGGATTCCATCGATACACCACCGATCGGGAGTGGATCATCCCCCATTTCGAAAAGATGCTGTACGACAATGCGTTGCTGGCGCCTCTTTATGCCAGGGCTGCTCTTTTGCTCGACATGCCG
>JAOUPQ010000006.1 GCA_029879765.1 Nitrospinota bacterium
AAATTCTCCTATGTGCTTCTCGAATTGCTGATCGCGGTTTCCGCCGTGGTGGTGAGCGCGGCCATCGGATGGATAGACGACATCATGGCCTCCCTCATGACGGTGGAGGAGATAACCTCTTTTAAATGGCAGGCCGCCAGATTCATCTCCGCCTTCATCGCCCTGCTGATCCCCACCTTCCTTATGGGAGGGACGCTGCCGGTGATGAGCAAGTTCTATATCACATCCATGGACAGGCTCGGCAAAGGGGTGGGTGTCCTCTACGCCGCCAACACCTATGGCGCCATGGTCGGGGCTTTTCTCTCCGGCTTTGTGATGATCAAGTATCTTGGCGTATGGAACACTCTTTTCGCCGCGTTCCTGGCCAATTTCCTGGTGGCGGGCCTGGTGTGGCTGGTTCCCGCCGCCCAGCAGGAAAAAGCGGGGGAGGCTCCAAAACCCGGCGCCCCCGCCGAAGAGGGGAAAAAGAAAAGGAAGAAGGGGAAAAAGGAGGCCCGCATGGAAAGGGCCGCCTATGCCCGGGAGGAGGCCAACGTCGAAGATGAAGACGAATCGGGGTTCGAGCCCTTGATCGCCCCTGCCATGGCCATGGCGCTGATGGCCGCCGCCGGATTCAGCTCCATTGCCCTGGAGATCCTCTGGACCCGCGGGTTCGTGGTCTCTTTCAAGTCCACGGTATATCTATTCAGCGGGCTGCTTTCCATATACCTGCTGGGAATGGCGCTGGGTAGCCACGTGTTTTCCAGGGTGCTGGATAAGGTGGAGGATCCGCTTCGCCTTCTGGGCCTGGCCCAGCTGGGCGTGGGGATATGGGCCTTTGTCAGCGTGCCGATTTTCATGAAGGTTCCCGGCATGGCGGAGACCCTGGCGGGGATGTTCTCCCACATGACCCTGTCGCGGGATATGTTGGTGATGCTGGCGTTGATGGGGATCACGATTCTCCCCCCCGCGTTTTTGATGGGTATATCCTTCCCTCTGCTCACCAAGGTGATCACCGAGTCTCTGGGCTCGCTGGGGCGGCGCTCCGGCATGGCCTACGCCACCGGCACCCTGGGGGGGATAGGCGGGTCGCTTCTGGCCGGGTTCGTGATGCTTCCCATGATGGGTCTTCAAATTTCCATATTCCTGGTGGGCGCCGTGGCGCTTTTGACCGGATACACGGCCATCACCCTGTCCCGGCGTCGCCCCATGCTGGCGTGGGCTCTGCCCACAACCCTGGCCACAGCCATATTCATCGTCTCCGTGGTCTACATAGCGGGGGTGGATGTGGGGCTGGGCCGGGTGGTGAAGGAAAAGGTGGCTCTGGCCAGGGAAGGGGCCACAGGCTCTGTGCGGGTGATCGAGGACCGCAAAGGGGGCCCGCTGACCCTGATGGTGAACGATTATCAACTGGCCACCAGCGGCGATGTGGCGGTGCGGTTTGGCCACTTGCCGATGATCCTGCATCCAGACGCCAAAAGCGCGCTGGTCATCTCCCTGGGTTCGGGAATCACCACCGGGGCGGTGGGGGGGCATCCGGTGGAGCGGATCGATTGCGTGGAGCTGGTTCCGGAGCTTATGGATGTGCAGCGCCTCTTTGAAAAAGACAATCACAAGATCGCCAAAGACGAGCGGCTGCACGTGACCTTCTGGGACGGGCGCAACTATGCGCGGGTGTCCAAGAGGAAGTATGACGTGGTGATCTCCGACCTTTTCCAGCCAGACAGCGCCGGAGTGGGGGCTTTGTACTCGCTGGAGCATTATCAGAATGTGAAGGCCAGGCTGGCGGAGGGGGGGATCATGGCCCAATGGCTGCCTCTGTATCAGCTTTCCGCCCACGACCTGAAGGTGATCATGCGGACGTTTGCCTATGCCTTCGAGAATGTGACGGTGTGGAGCGGGGATACCAACAGCCAGCTTTCCACCCTGCTCCTGGTGGGCTCGGCGGGGAAAATGGAGATGAACCTGGATAAGATATCCAAGGCTCTGGGGCGGGAGAGGGTGCAAATGGACATGATAGAGCACAACGACCTCTTCTCGTTCCTCTCGTTCTACGTCATGGATCGGGCGGAGGCGCTGGAATTCACCAAAGGCCATCCCATCAACACCGACGCGCGGCCGGTGATAGAATACTCGGCGCCCTACGGCATATGGGACCGGGCCAGCTTCGCCGTGGAGAACTTCACCACGGTGGCCATGGCCAGGAAAAGGCTTTCCCTGGCCTCCGGCGACCCGGAGAAAACAGGGGCGCTCAACGAGGCCATGGGAGACTACTTCAAGGCGCGGACATATCTTCTGCAGGGGAGGGTGAACCACGCCCGGCAGGATTATCCGGCGGAGCTTGAGAACTATAAGGAGGCGTATAAACTGGCGCCGATGGATCCGTTTCTGGGGCTGGCGGTTTTCGACCTGGGTTATCTGTACTATTCCCGTGGAGATTTTCGTACCGCGTCGCAGATGCTGGACTGGGCCAGAAGGATAAACGCGCAGCTTTTAGAGGCGTATTTTTATCTGATGAAGTCATATCATCTGCTGGGAGAGAAGGATAAAGCGGAGATGACTTTCCAGGAATTGGCCAAAATCAGCCCGGAGCTGGCCCGCAGCCTGATGAAGCAATAACCACAAAAGGTGAAATGACTTAAACGAAATGTTCTTGTTGATTTTCAAAAAGAAAAAGTGGTAGCATAATGTCGAATTATTTGATAATGTACAGTGGGTCGGGGATAACATGCAGAATAAAAAGCCAGTTTATAAATGGGGTCGCCTAAGTGGGCGAAACTGGCGCGAAAATATACTTTAGCAGCGATGATTACTACGTTATCTGGGAAATTTTAACATCATGAATTACAATGGGTTATTTTTTCGAAGGGTGGCGTATTAGTTGGTATGTGGCTTGCATGGCAAGGTGCCGTTAGGCCATAAACAGGTACATTTTCATTTATATCCACTGAAAGGGGGTGTTTGAGTGAAAAAGGTTCTATTATCTCTATTGTTGGTTGGCATGGTTTTCGTTCCGGCATTGACCAAATCGGCTTCCGCTGGTGAGAGCGCTGTTGGTAATGGCTCGGCCCTTACCGATGCGTTGCAGATCGGCGAGATCACCGGATTAGGTGACAGGCAGGTTACGATCAAGACCAAGTTCGAGAAATCAGCCAAAACCTACACACTCCATCTTTTGCCGGAGTGCTACGTGATGACAGCCAAGCGCGCGGACTTCAAAAAGTTCTCGGAGCTGAAGAAAGGCGACCTCATCGCGGCGTATGGTTGGTACAAGGATGGGAAGTGGAATGCCCGCAGGATCGACATTCTTGACACGAACGATTATCTGGTCAAGAGGCTCGACATGGACGCGAAAGCGGGCGTCTATTTTAAACATGAACAGTATTAATCGAGGGGGTGAGTAATTTTGAAAAAAGCATTTGCGTTAAGTTTAGCGACGCTTGTTGCGCTGGTGTCTTTCGCCGTATCGGCGAGCGCCAAGACTACGGTTCTTACACCGTTTGACAAGCGCGATTGGCACGTCATCGCTCCGCAGGACAGTGATGCGCCGCTGAGAGATTATGCGATTCTGTACGACGCGGGCGGCGTGGACGGCGCCCTGGGCGTCATCGGCATTCCGTCGATGAGGACCTACAGGCACATCAAGTGCGGCGTCGACCTGCACAACTTTCCGTTTTCTGGTTCCAACGCCGGTAACAACAACGGCACACCGGACGGAAAATATCTTTATGTTTCGGACAAAGGCTCCGACACCATCGCGGAGGTTAACCTCCAGACCGGATGGCCCGAGAGGATCTTCGCTTTGCCGAAGCCTTTTGGTATCCATCACAGCGCGGCCCTTTCGCCTAACGGCAAGTACCTTTGGGCCACAGGTGAGCTTACCGGCAAAATGCTCAAGCTGCGCTTGAGCGACGGCGCCACCACAGTCATCGACGTTCCGCCCGCTCCTTCCGCCCCGGACTATCCGGACACCGGCAGGGCTGGCAACTACGTCTTCTCCGGTAACTATTACCATTCCACCGTCATGGTGTTCCAGCAGGATCCTTTCAAGCTGGTCAAGGAAATCCCTGTGGGCAAAAACCCGCACGGAACCAACGTCAACCCGACCAACAGGATTGTGTCTGTCTGCGATAAGCTTTCGGCCACCCTGTCGTTGATCGACGTTCAGCAGCTTCGCGTCCGCAAGGTTATCCCTGTCGGCGCGGGTCCTCTGCACAACCAGTGGGACACCCTGGGCAAGTATGACTACCTGTCCTGCTTCGTTTCCGACTCGACCTCCAAGATCGACGGCATTCGCGGTCAGCTGGTGGACGAGTTCCCGATCCACTATCGCGTTGGTCACAACTCGATAGCTCCGGACAACGCGTATTACTGCTCGCAGAACAAGTTCTCCACAGGCTTGTTCACCCCGACCGGTATCGTGTTCGCGGTTAACTTTGAGCTGCAGGACATCGACGAGACCAGCCCGACCTATGGCAAGTCCGTCAAGTTGATCCCTGTGGACGGCGAGCCGCACGAGGGCCGCATGATTTTCGCCAATTACATCCAGAGGTGGAACACCGGCAAAGGCGCCGAGCTTTTCACCAAAGGGTATGACCTCGGCGATGTGCATATCTCCTTTGACAAGGGCCCAGGTCTTGCCAAAGTTCGCCCGCAGCTTGAGCCCAAGCACGCGGACAACACCAGCAAGGTCTGGATTCCTCGCGATGACGGCAAGCCCGGAATCACGAAAGAAGGCGACGTTTATGTTGTACGTATCAAGGCGTTCTCCTATGGCTATGTCCCCAGGTTCATTCATGTTCCGAAGGGCGCCAAGGTTCGCATGATCCTGACCAACATCGACAAAGCCGCTGGTCTGACCAAGAACCCGGACGTGACCATGGGCCTTGCGGTTTATGGCTACTATGGAATGCGCACCATGCTCATCAGCCCAAGGGGCATCAGCCAGGTGGCGGAGTTCGTGGCCGATAAGGCTGGCGAATACGAGTTCTATTGTCAGCACTTCTGTGGTCCGTTGCATCTTGAGATGCGCGGCACATTCTTCGTTGACCCCCCAGGTGGGCAGGCTTCGCTCGCCAATGGTGATTATGACTCTGTTTCCATGCAAGAGCAGCTCCTCGACGAGTCGGAGAGCGAGTTCATCGTGGGTACAAACAAGCTCATGAACACTCTTAAGGAAGGCAACGAGCCGACTATCTGATCACGCGCTTCATGTGCGTTGTTCAGTTGTTGATTGCTACTAAGAGGCCGGGAAATTCTTCCCGGCCTCTTTCAATTAAAATGTAAGTATGAAAAACTTTAGATATTATATATTCGCCTGTCTGGTTGTGGCGCTGGCCCTTGGCTCCTGCACAAGCAAGGAGGAAGAGAAAAAAGCGCCGGCCATGTCGCCGGAGCAGGTCGTGTTGAAGTTTTATTCTCTGCTGGCCCAGGGAGGGAAGCTGACCCTGAAGGAGGCCCACGGCATGGTGTCCAGCAAATTTGGCCCTGTGGACCCGGACGCGTTCCGCAAGTGGGTGCAGGATTTTGAAAAAGGCACGAAGATTAAAGTTATCGACACAATAATGCCAAAAGAGAAAAACAAGGGTGGGCTTTATGTGGCCACGGTGAAAATGGAGGTGGCCACCCCATCGGTGTTTGGTGACGCTTTTATCAGCACCAGCCAGATGAACCTGGTTCTGGACGAGAAGGCTAATGAATGGAAGATAGATTTCCTGGCAGAAACCAATGTTTATGAAAACGACTATAAAAACGGGCCGCTAGAGGTAAAGGTTGATAGCGCTCCATAGAAAATACGGGGTAAGGGGGAAAATGAAATGAGGGCCTTGACCCAATGGTTTGATCAACGTCTGGGGGGATGGGAGTTTTATAAAAAACACCTGGCTTATCCTCTGCCATCAGACATATCGTTCTGGCATCTTTTCGGCGGATTGACCATCGGGATCATCATGATCCAGGTGGTGACCGGCGTCTATATGCTATTCTTTTTCGACACAGATCCTGTCGAGGCGCACCAGAGCATCAGGGACATGTGCAACAACACCGCGCTGGGCGCCTTGTTTCGAAACATCCACAGATGGAGCTGCACCATAGGCGTGCCGTTTATCCTGATCCATATGCTTCATGTGATGGCGCGAAAGGCGTATAAAGCGCCCAGGGTTTTGAACTGGTGGACCGGGTTGTCGCTCGGATTCTTTTACATCCTGCTGCTGATCACTGGAATCATAATGCCGTGGGACTGGCGCAGCTATTGGGAGCTGGTCATCTGGGCGGACTGGGCCCACACCATACCTCTGCTGGGCGATACATTAAAAGGCATCATGCTGGCGACCTTTTCCCATGGCCGCAACTACTGGATGCACATTCTCATCCTGCCGGTGGCGACCCTGGGTCTGATCGGGGTTCACATTGTGCTGTTCCGCATGCGCGGCCCCACACCGAGGGTATGATCATGAGCAGGAAGAAAATTACAGGAATAGGGGTGTGATGATGGCGGAGGAAGAAAAAGCTGAAACCGGTGGATGGAGGTTTTTCCCCCACTGGGTGTTGACCCTGTCGGCGCTGATGGTGCTGGTGCTGGCCGCGGCCGGGGTTCTGGCAACATTGTTCCCGGTGCCGGATGACGCGCCGGAGATGATCCCATACCCGGACGATGGAGAGAATATCCCCGGCCCGGAATGGGTGTTTCTCATGTTCTGGCTCCCCTTCTGGTACCTGAAAGGTCGATTGAAAAAATATCTGTTCATCACTGCGCTGATTCCCATCGGCATTGTGGTGTGGCTTATCCTGATGCCTTTTTATCACAAGATA
This sequence comes from Nitrospinota bacterium, assembly GCA_029879765.1. Lineage (GTDB taxonomy): Bacteria > Nitrospinota_A > UBA7883 > UBA7883 > UBA7883 > JAOUMU01. The sequence goes on from JAOUPQ010000006.1 coordinate 6,790, forward strand.
CCGTTCGACAGGATTCCTGGCCTCAAAGGGCTTTTCGCCAAGATCCGGGGGATGAAATCAGGATTTATCAAGAGCTTTATCTTCGCGATTCCCATGATAATCCTGGGCCTTGCCCTGGGAGGGGGCATCTATCAAAGCGGCCACCAGGCCAAGGTGCTCGGGTGCGACTCCTGCCACAATCCGGCCATGGGCCCCAGGATGGCGGTTCCTCCTGTGGATGTGGCAAAATACTACGAAGTGGAGCGCGCCATGCAGATCGGCGTGGGAAAATACCGCGCAGGCAAATCTGGAGGAGTGGATGAGTCGGGAGCGCAGATATATTCCGATTCCGGCGGAGACGCTGGCGGCTATAAGGATGCCGACTGGCAGATGCGACATATGTACGAACCCACGTTCACGTGGTGAACTAAAAGGTCGATTTTCATGAGCAGTATTAAATCTTTCTTTTGCGTCGTTTCTCTTTTGACGTTGATCGCCGGGGTTCCGCAGGCCGGGGCTTCGGACGTTGTAAGCGGAGTTGTAAAGCCGAAAGTAACGATCATCAAGCCTACCCTGGTGGGGCAGGACTCCATGGAACACGCCCAGGCCGATGGGCACGAGGGGCATGGCGTCGCCTCCAGTGGCGCCAGGGACGGCTCGCCGACGATTGAAGACTATCGTCTGCCGGATAATTACAGCACTCCATACGCCATCACCAGCGACAGCAAGGGGATCATCTGGTTCACCGAAATGTCGAAGCATTCCGTGGCCCGGCTGGACCCTGCCACAGGCGAACTGAAAGAATACCAGCTCCCCTCCACCCTGGGGCTGCCGGATCCTGAATGGGACTACGACCCCAAAAGCAAGCTCACCACGCCGCAAAGCTATGACGTATACAGCGTGGGGAATCCCGGCGCCTTGACGGTGGACAAGAACGATGTGATCTGGTTCGTCACGGTCCTCGGCAACTCCGTGGTCCGCTTCGATCCTATCAAGGAGGAGTTTACCGAATACATGATCCCCACGGAGCATTCCCAGCCTTACGATGTGGCGGTGGATTCCAAGGGGCTGGTGTGGTTCGTGGAAAAGAACACAGGTAAATTCGGCTATCTGAATGTGCAGGAGCAGATAAAGAAAGAGATCAGCGTCGGGGACGGGGCGGATCTCATGGGGATCGCCATAGACGACCGCGACAAGGTGTGGATCGGCGATGTGAATGGCAACTACCTGGGCAGGTATGATCCTGACAGCAAAAAGATCCGGGTATATCCGATCACGGTGCCGGTCTCGCAGCCGGGCCAGATGAGATTCGACAGCAAAGGCCACCTGTGGGTGTGCAACCTGCACAGCCAGGAGCTGGGCGTGCTGATATTCGATAAAGCGAACAAAAGGGATCCTGAAAAAGGGATCTACGCCTCGGTTCCCCTGCCGGGATACAACGCCGTGCCCCAGGCCCTGGCGCCGGACAAAGAAGGGCGGATATGGATCGTCGATTCCATGACCAACCAGGTGGGATATTACGATTCTGAAAAACTGCGATGGAAGCTTTTCGAGATACCCACCGCCAACTCCCAGCCTATGGGGATCACGGTGGATCTGAAGGGGGACGTGTGGTTCACCCAGAGCGACCGCCACGCCAACAAGATCTCCAGGTTGATAGTCTCCAGCATAAAGGCGGAGCAGGCCCCCACTTCCATCGGCCATGAAAAGAAAAGCGCGGCAAGCGCCAAGGGTGGAAGCCGCGGAGTGGTAGCGTTGATCTCTCTGGCCTTTACGGCCCTGGTCGTGGTGGGGGTTGGAGTGTACTTGTACATCAACGCCAAGTCGTAACCCGTCAGGAGATCCACCATGTATTTAAAAACCACAGTCATTGCCATCGTCTTGTCGCTGTTCATCGCGGGGCGGGCGGGCGCTGGCTCAAAGGAACTGATCACGGAATATCCTTTGCCTTCCAAGGACGCGTTCCCCACCTCCATCCAGGCCGCCCCGGATGGGTCCATCTGGTTTCTGGAGTTCTTTATAAACAAACTGGCCCGGTTCGATTCCAACACTGGCGAGCTGGAGGAGTTTACTATCCCCTCCACCAAAAGCGAGCCTCTGGACCTGACCATAGATCCGGAAGGGAGAATATGGTTCACCGAGCAGGATGTGAGCGCCATCGCGGTCTTTGACCCGAAGACAAAAAAGTTTTCCGAAATACTGCTCCCCGACAGCAAGGTGAAGCCAGCCTCTATCCTGGCGGCCAAAGATGGCAGAATATGGGCGCTGGGCTGGAACACGGACATGCTCATAGGTTATCAGCCGAAAAGCGGCAAGTTCATTCAACGAAGGATCCCCACAGCTTTGAGCAACTCCTATGACCTGGCCGAGGATGGCAAGGGAAGGATCTGGTTCGTGGAGCGATCCAAGAACAAACTGGTGATGTTCGATCCGAAAAGCGACAAGTTCGGAGAATGGCAGATCTCCGTCCAGCCCCAGTCTCCCCTGGGCACATTGGTGGACTCCAAGGGGGCCATATGGTTTCTGGCGATGATCGATAACCATCTGGCCCGGTTCGATCCGGACACGGAAAAGACGGAGATATTCCCCCTCCCCAAAAACAAAGGGGCCAAGGAGATCACCATAGACTCCAACGATAACATATGGATGGTCCAGCACACCGACAACCGCCTTGTGCGGTTCGACCCGGCCACCAAGATCGTCAACTCATTTGATATAGCCACAGGAAAATGCAAGCCGAACTCCGTAAGCGCGGACTCCATGGGGCGCATATGGTTCACCGGCTCCACTCCCGCCAGGATCGGTTATCTGGATTCCAGAATCATCGGGGAAGTGAAAAGCGACCTGAATATCAAGATCAAGCCGATGCGAGGGTTGCTGCGCTGATGAAGCCGGTGCGGCGCCACATCCCTCCTGAGTATTAACCATGGGGGCGAGCCTGTCATGAGTGGCGTAAACTCCCGATCCCTCCCCATCCTCGCCATATTCTTCTTCTCCGGCGCCGCCGGGCTGGCCTACGAAATCGTCTGGGCCAGGCAGCTTTCCCTAACCCTCGGTGTCAGCATCTACGCCGTAAGCGCCACCCTGGTGGCCTTCATGGGTGGGCTGGGCGCCGGGGCGGAGCTATCCGGCAGGTTGCTGGACAAAGGTTGGGCCCCCATAAGACTGTACGCCCTATGCGAGGCCTCGCTGGGGATCTACGTGCTGATGTTCCCCCTGGTGTGGGCCGGCATGGACGCCATATACCTGGCCACCCACGGCGGCGCGGAGGGCGCCACCCTGTATGTGACGTCTCTTCGCTTCATGCTGGCGGTGGCGGTCCTGGTCCCCCCCACCATATTCATGGGCGCCACGTTGCCCGCCATAGTGCGCCATATGGCCCGGCTGGAAAGCCCCGCCCAGGGGTCGGCGGGGAAAGTATACGCCATCAACACGGCGGGCGCCATGGCCGGATGCGTGGCGGCGGGTTTTGCCTTGATAGAATTGTTCGGCCTCACCGATACCCTCCGGATCGGGGCGGCGGTGAACATCCTGTGCGCCATCGGCGCATGGGCGCTGGCGGCGGAGAAAAAATGGCAGGGGGAGAGTGAACAGCCGGAGAAGGTCTCCACCAAAAAAAACATTGGCCAGCGGGACAATCTGGTCCTCGCCATGTTCGCCATCACTGGCTTTTGCGGCCTGGCCCTGGAGCTTTTCTGGACCAGGGCGCTGATCCTTCTGCTCAACAACACCACCTACGCCTTCTCCATGGTGCTTTCTGTTTTCCTGCTGGGGACGGCCTCCGGCAGCGCATTGGCGGCGCGGGCGGGGAATAAATCCAGAGAGAAGGGATACCTGCTCTTCGCCTTCATGCTGGCCATGCTGGGAGTGCTGGCCCTCTTCTCGCTGGTGGCCCTGGCCCACAGCCGATCCATGATGGCCGGATTGATCCAGGCCCCAGGTTTCGGCTGGATATCGGGCGCCATTCCCGGCGGAGCGCCGATGGCCTCGGCCCTGCTGTTTTCCCTGCTGGTGATCACCCCATGCACCGCCCTGCTGGGCGCATGCTTTCCCTTGGCGGTGGCGGTGTTCGATCCCAATCCCAGATATGTGGGGGGAGAAGTGGGAAGGCTCTATGCTATAAACATCATCGGCTGCGTCCTCGGGTCCTTGGGTGGCGGATACTTCATGATTCCGTGGCTGGGGGTGCAGAACAGTGTGATATCGGTCGGGATGGCCGCCATAATCGCCGGGGTGACGATGGCCTTTGCCCGGGCGCCCAAAGGGGCGGTCCGCATGACCCTTGGCGTTGCGATAATGACGCTCCCCCTGGCGGCGTACCTTTTCATGCGGCCAAACATCGCATACAGCCTCAGCGTGGAGAAGCTGGATGCGGGAGCTGTGGTGGAATTCTACGAGGAAGGCCCCTCCGCCACGGCGCTGGTTTCTAAAAACGATTCGGACCTGACCGCCGGGCGAATGCCGATCCGGCGACTGTGGATCAATGGCGACCCGATCGCCGGCACTTTTCGCGAGGCGCTGCAGCTGGAGCGGCTGCAGGCCCATATCCCCCTGCTGCTTCTGGATGATCCGAAGAACGCCCTGGTCATCTGTTTTGGCACAGGCTCCACCGCCGGAGCGGCCCTGGCCCATGGGCTGGAGTCGGTGATCGCTGTGGATATTTCCCGCGAAGTGTTCAACGCCGGACCCTGGTTCGTCGATGGCAACCTGGGAGTGAGCCACTCCTCCAGGTTCTCCATGGTGGAAGAGGATGGGCGCAACTACCTGAAAACCACAAAAAAGCGATTCGATTTTATCTCCACCGAGCCTCCTCCCCCCTCCAACGCGGGGATAGTCTCCCTGTACACCTCGGAGTTTTATGAGCTGGCCAGGGACAGGTTGAAGCCTGGGGGGATAGTGTCGCAATGGATACCGATCCACCATCTTTCCGACAGGGATTTAAAATCCCTGGTGGCGGCTTTCACCGCCGTGTTTCCGGAAGGGGCCATGTGGTATACCAAATGGGACGCGATAATGATCGGCTCCGTGGGCGCCCTGCCCGGGTATGAGCGGCTGTATAAAGCTTTCGAAAATCCACAGGTCGCCTCAAGCCTGGCGGATATCGGGATATACCGGGTGGAGCAGATATTGGCCAACCACATGATGGGTCCGGAGCAACTTCGGGAATATGTGGCAGGGGTGGCGCCGCTGCAAGATGACTGGCCGATGGTGGAGTTTTCCGCCCCCAGGATGCATGTGGGAGGGGTGGAGGTGAAAGGGGCGAACCTGACAGCCATGCTCCCCCACCGCCATACGCCGGCGATCCAGGGCTCCGAAGAAGGGGTGGCCGCCATGCGCCGGGCCTTCGAATCCCAGACCGAATTCTTCCGCGGCCAGGTGGCCCGAAGCGGGGGGAACAATGGGGTGGCGGCGCAGTATTATGAAAAAGCGTTGCGCATGGACCAGGAAAACACCGAGGCAAGATACGCGCTTCTTTCCCTGAACATAGAAACACTGTTTTCCTCCATGGCCACGGCCCCGCCCCACCTGGTCATGGGGATGATCGAGCGCACGGAAAAGCTGGACAAAAGGGAGCTTTTCGCCGTACAGTTGAAGTTCTTGAGGGGTATTCTATTCTCCAGATCCGGGGAATATTACGAAGCGGAAAGAGCGCTGGCCCAGGCGGTGCGCATGGATCCTGGCTATTTCATGGCGATGGCCAGCCTGGCCGGATTATACGCGGGGCGTCCGGACAAGCATGACCAGGCGCTGGAGCTGTATAAACAGGCGCTGGCCCTGAACCCCACGGAAGAGGAGCGAATCGCCCTGGAAAAAGCTATCAAAGACCTTATCGATGAAAGGACCGGCATATGAAAAATACCATATTAATCGCATTGGCCGTGTTAATGCTGACCGCCAGCTGGGGCCATGCATGGGCCCCCTGGAAAGACGACAAAGGGGCGGACAAAAAGCAGGTGGAGAAGATATTCCGGAAGGCCCGGGCGGCCTATGGCTCCGCCGATTACAGCTCAACGGTCAAGTATTGCGATGACGCGATAAAGGCGGACCCGAAATTCGCCGGGGCGTATGCTCTGCGCGGCAAGGCGAAGAAGGATATGGGAGACGTGGAAGCGGCCACCCGCGACCTGAATAAGGCGGTAGAGCTGGACCCGACCCTGGCGGAGGCGTATTACATACGAGGGCAGGTGCATGAGATCATGGGGGAAATGAAAGAGGCCCAGGTGGAGTTCAAAAAGGCATGTGGCGCCGGTTATACTGACGCCTGCAAATAAAGGCTCCTGCGCGGTATGCCGCAGGTATGGCCACAGCCCATGGCTCCTGCATAGCGCCGGGAATGCGATTGTGGTATGATTATTAACTAACATAATTCACTGTATTTGGGGGATCATCTCGTGGAAACCACGGAGGGCGCGTCGCACGGCTCTCGACAATCAAAGGGCTTTGCCCTGTCGTTTGGCGAGAAGATTACAACGCAGTATGTCATAGCTCTTAGCCTGATAGCTGTCCTGGTGATCATCGGCTATGTGGTTCTGCTGGAGCTGATGTCCTCCCACGCTTCCTGGGCGGCGGCCATAAACCAGAGCGGCAGACAGCGGATGATTTCCCAGCGCATCTCCAAGCTGGCCCACGACCTGGTGATGCGCACCCACGATAACGGCCAGGCTTTGCGCAAGGAGATGGAAGAATGGGCCCGGCATATGGAAAAATCCCATCAAATCATCATCAATGGCGACAAGGCCACAGGGCTTCGAGTAACTCTGTCTGGCGCCTCGCAGGAAATTATCTACTACCCACCCCACGAACTGGACAAGAAAATCTCCCGCTACATCGAGGCGGTGCGCAAATTCGCAGGAACACCTGATGACCAGGTCTCCCCGGAAAATCGGGAATTCCAAATAATTGAGGAATATTCCCAGAAGCCGTTACTGGATTCGCTGGACGCCCTGGTGACCCAGTTCCAGAGCGAGGCGGAGGAAAACGCGGTGGCTTTCCGGCGGCGGGTGACAGCCATAACCGTCATTCTGCTCTTCACAATTTTGGTGGTGGGGGTGGTGATATTCCGGCCTCTGGCCAGCCAGATCCAGCGCTCCGCCAGCGAATTGGCGGATAGCGAGAGGAAGCTCTCCGGTATAACTTCATCCCTGGGCGAGGGCGTTATAGTGGCGGACAAAATGGGGGTGATAACCTTCGCCAATCCCATGTCCCAGAGCATCACAGGATTCAAGGAGAGCGATCTTCTGGGAATGAGCGTCATGGACATGAAAATGTTCAGCCTGGAGGGGGCGGCGCTGGACAAGGAAGAGATAGTGCTGATCCAGGCTCTGCACTCCTCCCCCCTGGGGTCGTTGGCCGAAACCGCAGAGCCTATATCTGTGCGGACCAGGGAAGTGATAATCGAGCGCAAAGGGGGTGACCGGCTGATTGTGGAGATGAACGTTTCGCGCCTCTTGGAGAAGGGGAATGTGGTCGGTGTGGTGGCCTCGCTCAAGGATATCACCATGCGAAAGACCATGGAGCGGATCGTGGCGGCGAAAAGCGCGCTGGTGCAGCTGCTGCAGGAGATCGCCTTTGCGGTGAGCGATGTGGACACTGTGGACGAGGCCATGTCCGTTTGCATGAGCAAGGTGTGCCAGCACACTATCTGGGATGTGGGGCATGTGTATAAACCGGACAACGAGGATATCCTCCATCCCACCGAGCTTTGGTATACAAAAGATCAGACGAAATTCGCGGAGTTCCGGGAGATCACCAGCAACAGCCGGTTCGTGCCCGGCAAAGGCTTGCCGGGCCGGGTTTTCCTGAGCAAGAAGCCGGCGTGGATCAAGGATGTGCAGAAGGATAAGAATTTTCCCCGCGCCATGGAGAGCGCGAACCTGGAGGTCCGGGCCGGATTCGCCTTCCCGGTGCTGGAGGGGGAGAAGGTGGTGGCGGTGCTGGAGTTCTTTTCCACGAAGGTTATGGACCCGGACGAGTCGATCATGGATATGGCCAAATACCTTTCCACCCAGCTGGGCAGGGTGACGGAGCGAAAACGGGACATGGAGATAATCACCGAGTCCCGGGATATGGCGGAGGCGGCCACCCGGCTTAAGGACAAGTTCATCTCCCTGGTGGCCCACGATATGCGCACTCCCCTTTCCACCATTCTGGGGCTGATCAAATCTCTTAAAACCGATAACCCGGATCCCTTGTCTCCCATGCAGCTGGACATCATATCCAAGGTGATTATCAGCGGGGAGAACATGATAGATATGATCGACAATCTTCTGGACATGGAGAGGCTCCAGTCTGGAATGCTGAAAGTGGAAAAGATGAACCTGGACACCCGGGCCCTGGCCGAGGAAGTGGTGGAAAGCCTGAGCTATGAGGCCGCCGCCAAGAATATCAAGCTGCAGAACGATGTGAAACGCGGCGTGAAAATGCTGGCGGACTATGAGCTGATAGTGGAAGTCATCAAGAACATCGTCCACAACAGCATAAAGTTCTGCAGCGATGGCGATACGGTTACATTTCACAGCCCCTCGGACAGCGACGCCGTCCTGGCCATCAGCGACACAGGCCCCGGGGTGCGCAAGGAGGTCATCGCCAATCTGTTCAAGCATGAAATCAAAACCAGCACCATGGGCACCGCCGGGGAAAGGGGGACCGGGCTGGGGCTTCCTTTGTGCCACGATATAATGAAAGCCCACGATGGCTCCATATCGGTCACCTCCGAGTTGGGGAAAGGCGCTACTTTTTTTCTGCGCTTGCCGAAAAAAGAGGAAATGGAACCGGCCGCCACATAAAAATATCGCCCAGTATTTTTGCTTCGCCTCGTCATCCCCCCGGCTCCGTCTTCCCCTCATGTATGTTAACATCTTCTTTTCTGGCTTCTTGAGGAGACATTGAGAGAACCTGTGACCATAAGCGACAACAGACCGGACCCCCGAGTGCGGGACACGAAGATCGTCACCCTGGTGGGCTTTGCCGCCAACATCCTGCTCACCGTGGTGAAAATGGCCGCAGGAGTCCTGGCCGGATCCGCCGCCCTGGTGGCGGATGCGTTCCACTCCCTGTCGGACCTGATTACCGACGCCATGGTCTACATCTCCATCGGCATCGCCGCCAAGGAGGCGGACGAGGATCACCCATATGGCCATGGCCGGGCGGAGACTATCGCCGCCGCCGCCATCGGCGCCACGCTGGTGCTGGTGGGGCTTATGCTGCTGGTGGACCTGGGCAAAAAGCTGCTCGGCGGGGAGGTGAGCATCCCCCAATGGCCTGCCCTGGCCGCCGCGTTCGTCTCCATCGTGGCCAAGGAGGCGCTGTTCCAATACACCGTCATCGTGGGACGCAGGCACGACAACCAGGCGATCATCGCCAATGCGTGGCACCACAGAAGCGACGCCATATCCTCCGTGGCGGCGCTGGCCGGAGTGGGCGGGGCCATGGCCGGGTTCCCCATGCTGGACCCCCTGGCCGCGGTTATCGTGGTGTTCATGATCGCAAAAGTGGGGATGGAGATCACATGGAAAGCCATGGGCGACCTGATGGACGCTTCCCTCTCCCCGGAAGAGATGAAAGAGCTGGGGAAGGAGATAATGCGGACCCAGGGGGTGGTGAGCTATCACGAGCTTCGAACCCGCAAGCTCGGCGGCGACCTTTTTGTGGACGCGCATATCGAGGTTCGGCCGGATATTTCCGTCTCCGAGGCGCATAACATTGCGGAGACCGTGCGCCACAACCTGAAAAAAAGATTGGGCGCCGCCGACGCCCTGGTGCATATAGATGCCGAGGACGACATGCAGTACAAGATCATCCGGCAAAGCCGGGCGGAGGTGGAGCGCAAGGTGGCCCAGGCGGCAGGCTCCACCGAGGGGGTCTGCGGATACTCCCATGTGGTGATCCATTATCTTGGCGGCGAAACCCTGGTGGAACTGGTGGTGGAGCTGGATGATAATTCCACCATCGCCCAGGCCAGGAAGACGGCGGATAGGCTCAAAGAAGGGCTGGTGGACGGAGTGTTGATCCACAAGGTGGTGATCCGGGGGAAGCTTACAGATAACAGTATTCGATAGGCGCAGAAAAAAATGGTGATATCAAAAAGCATGGCGACAGCGATGGAAAAGTCGTCATGGATCCGCAAAATGTTCGAGGAAGGCGCCCGGCTGAAAGCCCTGCATGGCGCCGACAAGGTTTTCGACTTCACCCTGGGGAATCCTGCCATGGAGCCTCCCGCCCAGGTGACCAGCCGATTGCGGGAGCTGGCCGAAGACCCCACCCCGGGAACCCACAAGTATATGCCCAATGCCGGCCTGCCCCATGTCCGCGCCCAGGTGGCGGAGTATCTGGCCAGGGAAAGCCGGAAGGCTTTTACGCAAAACCATGTGATCATGACCGTGGGGGCGGGCGGGGGATTGAATGTGGTGATCAAGGCGCTGTGCGATCCTGGGGACGAAGTGGTGATCACCGCCCCCTACTTCGCCGAGTATCAGTTCTACGCCACCAACCACGGGGCGAAACTCACGATAGTTCCCACGGACGAGCGGTTCCATCTGGTTCCGGAGAAGCTGGAAGAGGCGCTCGGCCCGAAAAGCCGCATACTCCTGCTCAACTCCCCCAACAATCCCACCGGCGCCGTCTATGACGAGGCTTCCCTGCGCCAGGTGGCCGATATCCTGGAGCGAAAGTCCAAAGAGCATGGCCGCCCCATATACCTGGTGATGGATGAGCCGTATCGCAAGCTGGCTTATGATGGAGTCCATGTCCCCAACATCTTTTCCGTCACACCCAGGGCCATCGCCGTCACCTCCCATTCCAAGGATCTGAACCTGCCGGGAGAGCGGATCGGGTATATCGCCATCGGACCGGAGAACGAAGGGTGCGCCGCCATGTTCGACGCCATGACCATGGCCAACCGTATCCTGGGATTTGTCAACGCCCCGGCGCTGCTGCAGCGGCTGGTGGGCCCGCTGCAGGAAACGGCGGCGGATATGACGGTCTATGCGGAAAACAGGAAGATACTCACCGACGGTCTGCGGCAGGCGGGATACGAGCTGGTTCCGCCGGGAGGGGGCTTTTATCTGTTCCCGAAAAGCCCCATCGCCGACGATGTGAAATTCACCGACATGCTCAAGGAGCGAAACACGCTGGTGGTTCCCGGAGTCGGGTTCGGGGGACCGGGGCATTTCCGGGTGGCGTTTTGTGTGGAGCCGGAGGTATGCCGCCGGGCGTTGCCCGCGTTCGCGGAGGCAATGGAGGCGGCGAAATAGCGCCCCCCTTCGCCATGGCTCAAAAAGGGATGAAACATGTGGCCGACTGATGCGCGGATTGGAGCTGCGTAATGCTCTTTAACTCATACGAATTCATTCTGGCATTTCTCCCTGTCACATTCCTGGCCTACTTCCTGCTAAACTCCTGGCGCTTTGGCCATGCGGCAACCATCTTTCTAGTGATGGCCTCTCTTTTCTTCTATGGATGGTGGAATCCGCTGTACCTTCCCCTGATATTGGCGTCGATCCTGGTCAATTATTGGGCAGGGCGCATGCTGGGGGACATGGAAGATGGCGCATATGCCCGCAAGGCTGTTTTCGTCGGCGCAATAGGGTTCAACCTGCTTCTTCTGGGTTTTTTCAAGTATGCGGATTTTACTATTGGAAATCTCAACATGGCCCTTGGAGCCCATGTGGGATTGCTGGGCCTCACTTTGCCGCTGGCCATCAGTTTTTTCACGTTCCAGCAGATCGCATATGTGGTGGATAGCCGCCGCCGTCTCACCCAAGGCGCGGACTTTTTCCATTACGCTCTTTTCGTATGCTTTTTTCCGCAGCTTATCGCAGGTCCGATCGTCCATTACAGCGAGACGATGCCGCAATTCGCAAGAGCCAGAAACAGGATCATCGATTATAAAAACATAAGCGCCGGGCTTTTCATATTCTTCATCGGGTTGTTTAAAAAATCAGTGGTGGCGGACTCCCTCTCCGTCTGGGCCATAGCCGGATTCGATACCGCCTCCACTTTGAGTTTCTTTGAGGCGTGGGGCGCCAGCCTAAGCTATACGTTCCAGTTATATTTTGACTTCAGCGGATATTGTGACATGGCCATTGGCGCCGCGCTCCTTTTCAACATAAGGCTGCCGATAAATTTCAACAGTCCATATAAAGCCACGGACATCCGCGATTTCTGGCGCCGGTGGCATATCACTCTGAGCCGATTTTTGCGGGATTACCTGTATATCCCATTGGGGGGCAACCGCCTGGGCGTTTCCAGAGAGGCGGCCAATATCATGGTTGTGTTCACCCTGGGAGGGTTGTGGCATGGCGCTTCGTGGACCTTTGTCGTCTGGGGCGCCATGCACGGAGCGGCCATGCTCATCCACAGGGTGTGGATTGCCGCAGGCGCCAGAATGCCCCGCACCCTGGCATGGCTGGTCACGTTCCTGTTTGTAAACACTACCTGGGTCTTCTTCCGGGCGAAGGATTTTGACGCCGCTTCCAAGGTGCTGGGGGGGATGTTTGGATTCAACGGTATAACCATGCCGACCATATTCGGCATGAAAGCGGATTTCTTTACTGGTATGGGCCTCGAAACTGGTTGGTGGCTGCAGCCTATTGGCAATGTGGGGGGGGTCATAATGGCGCCCGTGCTGGCCCTGTGCTTTGTGGTGGCGCTCTTTGCCAGAAACTCTTTGGAGCTTTTGGCGGATTTCAAGCCAGACCGGACGCACCTTGTCATGCTGCTGGCGCTCACCGCATCCCTGCTGGTGGTGTATCGCACATCCGAGTTTCTCTATTTTAACTTTTAGCCAATGTATACCCATAAAGGATTTGTAAAAAGATACTTCGCCCTGGCGTTGCTTTTAGCCTCTCCCCTGGGTGTTTGCATGGTCTTCCTCGTGCAGGCGGGGGAGCAGACGCATTTCGCCCGGATCGCCGCCGAGCAGTTGCGGACGGGGGCCGTCTATGGCACTGCGCTAAACCAGAATAACTTTTTATACAAGCTCGAGCTTGCTTCCGCTGCCCGCCCCGACGTTATTGTCCTGGGTTCCTCCAGGGCCATGCAATTGCGAAAAGAGTTTTTCAATCAGACTATGATCAATTGCGGTGGAGCGATGAACTCCACTTTCGAGGGGCTTTTCTTTCTGCAAAGGCTGTTGGAGCGCCACAGGCCGCAAGTGGATATTATTACCCTCGATTTCTGGTGGTTCGCTCTGGAGGGGGCGCGTCCAGAGCGGATGGAGTACCACTCCAACAGCGGTGATATCATCACCGCCAAAAAACTCTACACTCCCCTGGCCTACCTGGCTATGAATAAAATCCCGCCAAAGGTCTTTTGGCGAACACTGGTCCATGGCCCTGGCGAGGATGTAATCGGCATTCAGGCTATTGTAACCGGATGGGGGATTCGCCCGGACGGGTCCGTGTTCTATTCCCAGGTCTTTGATATGGAATTTGAACACCATGACATTCGGCTGGCCCAGGCGCGATCGGCAGCCACCACAGGCCAGGGCCACTATAAACGGGCTCGGGCGACGGCCAGGGGGAGGATGGACGATCTGGGAGAAATTATCAACCTGCTCCGCCAGCATGATGTAACGCCCATATTTATCATGACTCCGCTGGCGCCGCCCGTGATGGACGCCATAGGGAAGGAAAAGCTGGACCATGTGGACAAGCTGGAGGAGTATGCCCGCCAGGCAGGGGTGGAGCTATACGATTTTCATGACGCCAGGGCCATGGGTTCCACCGAATGCGAATTTCTGGATGGGCTGCATGGCGGGGATGTGGCGAACCAGCGAATGCTGCTGGAGATAGCCCGGATCAACCCGGAGTCCGCCCTGGCGCCCTACTTGAACGTGGAAGCCATGAGCAGAAGCGTGAGGGAGTACGGCGGAAACGTGATATCCGCCCAGCCGGGAGAAAAGTGGCCGAGGGACGAGGTGGATTTTCTGCGTCTGGGGTGTGTAAAGAAAAAGAGGCCGAAGGCTGAATAGCGCTTTGGCCATGCCATCGGCGGCTGCGGCGAGGCGTCCGCCAAGAGGTGGGGTCAAATCCTCCCGTGATACCTACGATATACCTTCAGCAGGTCCCGCAAGATACGGAATCCGTGGCTGGCCTTCAGCTTGGAGCCGGGCACGTCCACCCATTCATCCAGGGGATGCTCTACGATTATGGTGTGGGCCGGGGAGCCGGGGGTTCTGACCCGTCCCGCCAGGATCGTCCTGGCGATCAACTCCAGGTCGAAGGTCCAGTCAGTCTCGAAAGGCTCGGCAAAGGCGCTGCGCATCACTTCGCTGTTGCGGAACACCTTGGCGCCGCACTGGGTGTCGTAGATCTGCTGCTTTAATATGAAACTGGCAAGGGTGCCAAATATACGCCCCAGATAGTGGCGGCTCTGGCTGCGGCAGATCAGTTTTCCCAGGATATTCACCCGGGAGCCCATAACCATCTCCACCCGCTTCCCCTGAAGATCGTTGATAAGCTCCGGCGCCAGCCGCAGGGGAGTGGCGTTGTCCGCGTCCCAGTATCCGGAGAATTCATAGCCCCTGGTAAAAGAGTCCAGCACGCCACTGCGCACCGCCGAGGCCTTGCCGCCGTTTCTTGGCTGTCGCAGGGCAAACACCCGGCCTGGGTTCTGTTCCGCCATGCGATTCAGCAGGGCGAAGGTGCCGTCCGAGCTTCCGTCGTCCACGAAGATCATATCGATCTGGCCATGCTTCTCCAGGAACTGGCGGTACTGCTCCGGGGCCAGCCTCTCCTCCTCGTTATAACAGGGGATGATTAGCGCTGTTTTCTGCATAACGTCCACGCAGTAAGCCCCGGAGGGCGGATACCGATCCGGGCCAGGGCGATGAGAATGCTATTTTCCAGGGCGAGGAAGCCGGAGATCAGACCGGTGACCATGGGCCCGCCGCTCCATCCGCCCACTCCCTTGGCCTCTGCGCCCCCACTCAATCCCAGGCGCTGCAGAACCACCGCCAGCAACCGGGGCGCCAGCAGGCTGGTGTAGAGATAGCCGGAGACCTCGGCCGCCAGCCCCGCCTCTTTGGCCACTGCGGAAAGCTGGCCCAGGCTGTAGCGCCGGAAGTGGCGCAAGAATTCGTCATGCCGGGAAAAGAGGGACTGGAACGCCGGGACGGTGAGGAGAATGGCGCCATCATCGGCCATCCGGTCCACCACCTGCTTCAACAGGGCCAGGTCGTTTTCCTCATGCTCCAGCACGTCTAGCATCATGATGATATCGAACTTTTCGTCCCCCGCCTCATCCAGCGACCGATGGAAGGCAAACCGTCCGCCGTAGCTCTCCATCCCCGCCACCGCCTCATCGGTGAAATAGACATCCACCAGCGCCGCCGAAACCTGGGGCGAGCCGCCAAACACCTGGCCTGCCACATACCCGTCGCCGCACCCCAGGTCCAGCGCCCGCACGGGCTGGTCGGCGGAGATCAGCTCCCGCGTCAGCGATTTCACCGCCTCCACCCGGGAAGTCTCCCAGGGGTGGCGCAGTCCTGTGAATATTTTCTGTTCTACCAGATCCATGAATGCTGTCTGCTACTCTTTTTTTCCGGAATCCACCGGGCGGGGCTTGCGGTTCTCATCCACCGCCACATACACCGCCGTCCCCTGGGTCACCTTGATCACACAGTCCGGGTGTCGCTCGGCATACACCTCGATATCGATGGTGATGGAAGTGCGCCCCACTTTGGCCACCGTGGCGAAACAGCTTATCACATCCCCCACCAGCACGGGGTGGTGGAACTGCACGGAATCCAGCGCCACGGTGACGATGCGCCCCCTTGCCCGCTGGGCCGCCACTATGGCGCCGGCCAGATCCATCTGGGAGACTATCCACCCGCCGAAGATATCGCCGGAGGCGTTGGCCTCCGATGGCATGCAGATCAGCCGGGTGGTGGCCGATCGCCCGGCGATATAGTGGGAGGGATCGTTGTTTTCATCCGGCTGGATGTGGCTGGCGCTGGTCACTGTTATCCCGAAACTATCGCGTCCCACCCGGAGTCCGGATCGAACCTGGGGCCATGCTTGCCTGCCAGCTGGCGCAGGGTCTCCACCACCTCGGCGTGGCCCCTGCTGGCGGAGTAGTTCATCGGGCCGCCGCGGAAGGGGGCGAACCCTGTACCGAAAATCACTCCCCCGTCCAGAAGGTCCGCGTCCTCCACGATCCCCTGGCGCAGGCACTCCACCGACTGGTTCACCATGCGCAGGATCAGCCTGTCCTTAAGGTCCGGCGGGGGGGAGTAGTCGGCGGGAATGATGGGAGGAACCTGCTTCCCCTCGTTGTATTGATAGAATCCGGAGCCTGATTTCTTGCCCAGCTTCCCCGCTTGGACCATCCGCGCCAGGTCCTCCGGCTCCTCCATGCCAAAATCGGCCCCCAGTATTCTTATGACGGAAAGGCATATATCCAGCCCCACGGCGTCCGCCAGAGTCACCGGCCCCATGGGCATCCCGAAGTCCACCGCCGCGTTGTCTATGACGGAGATGGGAACCCCCTCCGAGGCCAGCTTCATCGCCTCATACAGGTAGGGGGTCAGGATGCGGTTGATCAGAAAACCGGGGGCGCTGTTGACGATCAGAGGCAGCTTGTCCATGGCCTTTACAAAGGAGGCCGCCATGGCCGCGGTCTGCGGGCTGGTGGCCGGGCCCTTGACCACTTCCACCAGTTTCATCATCGCCACGGGATTGAAAAAGTGGAGCCCCACAAAACGCTCCGGGCGGGCCAGCCCCTTGGCCAGCTTATCCAGCACTATGCTGGAAGTGTTGGTGGCCAGGATGGCTTCCGGTTTCATCATCGGCTCGATCCTGGAGTACAGCTCCCGCTTGGCCTCCAGGTTCTCAAAGATCGCCTCTATTACGATATCAGCGGCGCCCACCCCCATCCCCGCCACGTCCGGCGCCAGCCTGTCCATGGCGGCGCTTATCAGCCTGGGGTCGCGAAGTTTCTTTTTGAACAGCCCATGGGCCCGCTTGATGACCGGGGCCACCCGGCCGATCTCCGTGTCCTGAATAGTGACTTTATATCCGCGCAACGCCAGCCATGCGGCGATATCCCCCCCCATGGCCCCCGCGCCCACCACATGAACCCTTGCGGGATTGAACCTGGCCCCATCCCCGGAAGACTTCAGCCGCTCCTGCAACATAAAGACCCGGATCAGGTTTTGCGCCGTGGGGCCTGCGATCAGTCTGGCCACGGAGCGCGCTTCCTCCACCATCATTCTGTTCTTGTTCCCGTATTGCTCCCGCCAAAGGTCGATCAACGCATACGGGGAAGGGTAGTGGTCTTTGCGGACCTTTTTGGCGGTCTCCTTTTCCAGCTTCACCGCCACCAGCGCCCGGAGGCCGGGAAGGTTCGAAAGTCGGCTCAGCAACGGCGCCTTTGTCCGGCCATTGGCGCCCTTGACGGTGGCCACCGCCGCCGTCCTGAGGTTCCGGAAGGGGACGCAATGGTCCACCAACCCCAGTTTCCTCGCCCGGTGTCCATCCATGGTCCTGCCGGTCAGCATCATGGTCATCGCCTCCAGTCCACCCATCAATCTGGTGGATCGCACCGAGCCGCCAAAGCCGGGGTGGATCCCCAGCAGCACTTCCGGAAAGCCCAGCCGGGTGGACTTGTCGCTGGAGGCCACCCGATGCCTGAATGAAAGAGCCAGCTCCAGCCCACCCCCCAGGCAGAATCCGTGGATCATCGCCACGGAGGGAAAAGGAAGCGCTTCGATATGGTCGAACAGCGATTGGACCTTGCGGATCACCTCGAAAGCTTCCGCTTCACTGGTGATTTTTGTGAACTCCCGCACGTCGGCGCCTGCGATGAATCCGTTTTCCTTTTGCGAATGAAGGATCAGCCCGGCGGGAGGGCTTTTTTCTATCTCCCCGATCACCGCCTTCAGTTCCTCCAGCACGGCGGAGGAGAGAATGTTCACCGAGCTTCCCTCCACGTCCAGCCCCAGCCAGACGATCCGGTCCGCGTCGGTCTTGATCTTCCAGTTTTTATATTCGCTGTTCACGAGGCCGTCCTTTCCAGCAGCATGGCGCCCCCCTGGCCACCTCCGATGCAGAGGCTGGCCACCGCGTATTTATCGTCATGTCGCCGCAGGTTGTGGGCGCTTCGCAGGATGATGCGGGCGCCGCTGGCCCCCACAGGGTGGCCGATACAGATGGCGCCACCGTCCACGTTCAGTTTCTCCCGGGGGATGGGAGCGAAAGAAGCCTCCACTCCCGCCTCGTCCCGGACGTATCCCGGATCGGCGAAAGCCTTCATCACCGCCAGCACCTGGGCGGCGAAAGCCTCGTTGATCTCCCAATGGCCGATATCTTCGGTTTTCATTTCCATATCCGCCAGCAGCATGGCCATGGCGTTGGCCGGGCCAAGGCCCATATGCTCCGGCGGCACTCCTGCCCAGCGGGTGTGCCGGATCCGGGCCAGCACCGGCAAATCGTATTTCTCCACCGCCTTCTGGCTGGCGATCACCAGCCATGCGGCGCCATCGGTGATCTGGGCGCTGTTGCCGGCGGTGACGGCGCCGAAAGGCTTGTCGAACGCCGGTTTCAGTTTCGCCAGGGCCTCCATGGTGGTGTCGCGGCGCAGGCCATCGTCCTGTTCATACACCTTCCCATTCGGGTCGAGGAGCGGTTCCATTTCCGTCAGGCTCTTTTCATCCTGGGCTCGGGCCAGGCCCATATGGCTTTCCATGGCGAACTTGTCCATTTCTTCCCTGGTGATTCCGAAACGGTGGGCCAGTTCCTCGGCGGTCTGGCCCATGTTCAACCCCACGATAGGGTCCGTGAGACCCAGCAGCAGGCCGATCACCGGCTTTAGCATGGAGGGGCGCAACCGGGCAATGGCGGCGGCTTTTCCCACCCCCTGGGCCTTGTATAAGTCGCTGAGCCATCCTGTCATCTGGCGGCTCCAGAGCAGGGGAGCATGGCTCATCGCCTCCACTCCGCCAGCCAGCACCAGGTCCGCCCGGCCGGATATGATCTCCAGCGCGGCGCAATCCACCGACTGCATGCCGGAGGCGCAGTTGCGATGGACAGTGAAGGCGGGAACCTTGGCGCCAAAGCCTAGGCGCAGGGAGGCCACCCGGGCGATATTGGCCTCTTCCGGGCCAGCCATGACATTGCCCAGGATCACATGATCGAAAGCTTCCGGGGCGACTTTATCCGCCAGCCTGGCCAGGATCGGTCGGCCGGCGGCATGGGCCAGGTCCGCGGCGGTGAATGGGCCATGTTTGCCCCTGGCCTTGATGAACGGGGTCCTTCCCCCATCCACTATATAAACCGGCGCCTGATAACCGGCCAGCTTTCTATACACGGCCATGGAAATGCTCCGGCGGGAAGTCATCCACCGCCACCACTTCGGCGCGCTCCAGATCCGCCCTGGCGATCAGGTCCGCCTCTTCCTGGGTGATAATCCCCTGTTGCAGCGCCTCTTCCATGCGGTCCAGGGGATCTCTGGATTTGATGGCCCCTTTCCGGGCGGCGTCACTGATTTTTCTTTCCGGCAGTTCGGCCTCCACAGCCATTCGGAACGCTTCTTCCAGCCGGGCGGAAGCGTCGGTGGGGTGGCCGCTGTGGAATATACCGGCGGTGAGCCTGTCTCTGGCGGCGGATGGGGCCAGGATGATGGCGGCGGCCTGGTGGCCCAGTTTGTCCGACGGTGGGCGAAGGGTGCGGCCCAGAGGGAGCACGATCAGGCGCAGCAGCCATGCGGCGGGGCGGAGGGGAAGGTTGTCTATAATCCCGCCAAGGCTTTGCTGGACGGACGCCAGGCAATGGTCCAGCGCCCATTGGGCCAGGACCTTGTCCTCCGCCGGGGCGCCGTCCGCCTCGAATCTTTTTATAACCGCGGTGGCCATGTACAGATGGGAAAAAGCGTCGGCGAAACGGCCGGAGATGCTCTCTTTTCGCTTCAGCGCCCCGCCGATGGTGAACATGGCCATGTCCGCCGTGAAGGAGAACGCGGCGGAGAGCCTGGTGATCCTCTGGCGATAACACTTCAGCGGCCCGGATCCCACGCTGGTGAACACCCCGCCGGTGAGCCCCATGAACAGCGCCCTGGCGGCGTTGCCGATGGAAAACCACAGGTGCCCGAAAAAGGCCTCGTCAAAATCGTCCAGCGCCTTCATCTCGTCCTTTTCCTGGGCAGCCATCATCTGCTTGAGCACATACGGGTGGCAGCGGATGGCGCCCTGGCCGAAGACGATGAGAGTCCTGGTGAGTATATTCGCCCCTTCCACGGTGATGCTGATGGGCAGCGCCTTGTAGGGGTGGGCCAGCAGGTTCCTGGGGCCCTGGATGATGCCGGATCCGCCATGGATATCCATGGCGTCGTTGATAATGCGCCGCATGTATTCCGTCAGGTTATACTTGGCCATGGCGGAGACCACCGCCGGGCGCTCTCCCTGGTCCACGGCGCCCACGGTCATCCTGCGGGTGGCGTCCATCATGTATGACAGCCCCGCGATGGAGGCGAGTTTTTCCTCGATCCCCTCGAACTTGCCGATGGGCATTTTGAACTGTCGGCGGACCCTGGCGTAGGCGCCTGTCCATCGGCTGGAGACCTTGGCGGCGGCTGTGGAAAGGGCCGGCAGGCTTATGGACCGACCAATGGCCAGTCTCTGCATGAGCATGGTCCAGCCCCGGCCCGCCATGTTCTCGCCACCCACGATGTAGTCTATGGGGATGAACACATCCTTGCCCCGCACGGGGCCGTTCATGAACGGGGTGCCCAGCGGGTCGTGGCGGGGGCCGACCTCCACACCGGGGATATCGGTGGGGACCAGGGCCACGGTGATGCCGATATCCTCTTTGTCGCCCAGGATATGATCCGGGTCCACCATCTTGAAAGCCAGGGCCACCACGGTGGCCACCGGGGCCAGGGTGATGTAGCGTTTGTCGAAAGTCAGCCGCAGGCCGGTGACGTTCTGGCCGTTGAATTCGCCGGTGCAGACCACGCCTGTGTCCGGGATGGAAGCGGCGTCGGACCCGGCGGAAGGGGCGGTGAGGGCGAAGCATGGCACCTCTTCGCCTCGGGCCAGGCGGGGGAGGTAGTGGTCCTTCTGGCCCTGCAGGCCATAGTGCATCAGCAGTTCCGCCGGACCCAGGGAGTTGGGCACCATGACGGTGATGGCGGCGGTCATGCTGCGGCTGGCCACTTTCATCACCACCTCGGAATGGGCGAAGGCGGAGAAGTCCAGCCCCCCGTATTCCTTCGGGATGATCATCCCGAAAAAGCCTTTTTCCTTAATGAACTCCCACACTTCCGGGGGGAGGTCCTGGGTTTTGTCGGTGATTTCCCAGTCATCGAGCATGGAGCAGAGCTTTTCCACCGGGCCTTCCAGGAAGGCCTTCTCTTCTTCAGTCAGCTTCGGATCGGGGAAGGACCGAAGCTTGGCATAGTCCGGGTCGCCGGAAAAGAGGTCGCCATCCCACCAGACCGTCCCGGCCTCCAGGGCCTCTTTTTCCGTGGCGGACATGGAGGGGAGCGCCTTTTTGAAGAAGCGGAAGGCTGGGATGGTGATGTAGTTTTTCCGCAGGTCCGGCATGTTCATCGGCACAGCCACCGCCAAAAACGCCAGCCAGGTAAATATGATTATGATCGCCGGGGCTCCACCGAAAACGCTCCACAGGAAGATGGCCGCGGCCATGGCCACGGAGGAAACGGGAGCGGAGAGTCGGTGGTATGCGAGGATCCACAAGACGGCAATCAGCAGGAGAGTCCAAAAAACACATTCCATGACGCGCCTTTCTCTTTTGCGGGGCCCCAAGGGCGGGGCGACCGTTCAACTGTCAGTATAGGTTATATTGAAATACGATTTCAATAAAAGTACTGAACGCGGTGCGATGGGAATATAGTCCGGCTGGGAAAAAGATTTATAGCCGCCCTGTCCTGGTCACGTGTAAAAAGATCATGCAATCCTTTCACCAGTCGCGGAAAACCAGCCTCCCCACCGAGCCTATGAGCCCTGGCTGGCCGGGGGTATGCTCCGCAGCGGTCGAGGTCAGGCTGTCGAGCCAGAAGGCGGAGTCGTCCCT
>JAOUPQ010000104.1 GCA_029879765.1 Nitrospinota bacterium
AGATGACAAGTTTATAAACAAAATGTTGTCGGGTGAATTCGCCACAGATACAAGAAGAGACTGGTTTTTCGAGCAGGATAATCCGGAAAGCATAACGTCTTCCGCCGGTTTTGTCATGTTCGGCGTTCCGGTCAAAGATCCTTTTGGCAGGGTTATCGCCGGATTCGCGCTTGGGGTAAAGCTTGATCGGGAATTTACCCAGCTGACCATGCTGGGCCGGATTGGGAAGACCGGGGAGACGTACGCATTTAACAGAAACGGCGTAATGCTTAGCGAAAGCCGGTTCCAGGACAGGTTGAGCCAGGCCAATTTAGTAAAACCTGGTGAAATATCATCTTTCGCCATTTCCATCAAGGATCCCGGCGGCGATATGACCAGTGGATACCGCCCCCACGTTTCCAGAGATGAATTGCCTTTGACAAAGATGGCCAGAGACGCCACCAACGGGTTTGATGGGGAGGATATGCAAGGCTACCGGGACTACCGGGGCGTGATGGTGGTGGGGGAATGGCTGTGGGATGAGCAGTTGGGGATTGGGCTTGCCACGGAGATGGACCTGACCGAGGCCTACAGCGCGTATAACCTGACAAGGACCATTATATTCCTTGTGATGGGAGTCACCGGCGCCCTGACCCTGGTCCTGTACCTGATGCTGCTGGGTGGGAGCCGACAGTCGGCCACCCTGGCGCGCACCGCCATGTTCGCCAACGAGCTTTTGCGCAAGGAGATCCAGGTTCGGGAAAAAACGGAAGAGGCCCTGAAGAACAGCGAAAAGCGACTGCAGGGGATGATGGACAACACAACATCCGTCATCTACATGAAAGATCCCCAGGGCAAATATATCCATGCCAACAAAAGGTTCTTGAGATTGTTCCACCTGAACGCGGAAAACGTCATCGGCAAAACCGATTTTGATATCTTTCCGAAGAAAACAGCCGCGGCGTTCCGCTCCAACGACCTTACCGTGTTGAACACAGGCGAGTTGCTGGAGATCGAGGAAATCGCGCCAACTTCCAATGGTGAACGGACATACATCGCTGTAAAATTCCCTCTTTATGACGAAAACGGCAAGACCCAGGGGTTGTGCGGCGTTTCCACCGATATAACGGAACGCAAACGCGCAGAGATGGCCCTCAAGGAATCGGAGCGCCGCTTCCGCCATATGCTCGAGGATGTGAACCTCCTCTCCGTCATGCTGGACAACAAGGGGAATGTGACCTTCATAAACGCCTATCTCCTGGAACTGACCGGGTATAAGTGGGAAGAGGTGGTGGGGCGCAACTGGTTTGAAATGTTTATCCCGGAGGAAATCAGCCAGCAAGTCAAGGAAACCTTTTCCAAGCTTGTGTCCGGGGAAGGGGATTTTTTGAAAAGTTATGAAAACGAGATATTGACAAGCGATGGCCAGCGAAAGCTGGTGGCCTGGAACAACACGGAGCTTTTCGATGCTGATGGACATGTTTCCGGCACGGCCAGCATGGGAGTGGACATCACCGAGCAAAGGGCGGCGGTGGAAGCGCTGGCCCGGTCGGAATCGAGGCTGGACGATATCGCCAGGAACAGCGGGGACTGGATATGGGAGCTGGACCAGAATGGAAATATCTCCTACTCCAGCCCTGTGGTGGAAGCAATCACCGGGAGCAAGCCTGAGGATGTGACAGGAGCCCATTTTTCCGTTTTACTCCTCCCGGAGGAAGTTGAAAGTGTTGTGGGCCAGGCAAAGGATCTTTTCACCAGGCGGGAGTCCTTTGTGAACATCGCCAGCAGAATCATTCACAAGAACGGCTCTGTGGTGTATCTGGAGTCCAGCGGTATGCCTATAATATCCGCTAATGGCAAATGTATGGGCTATCGTGGTTCTTCCCGCGACATCACAGCCCGCATCATCTCCGAGCGCGCCCTAAAGGAGAGCCAGCAGAGCCTGGCCCACGCCCAGTCCATCGCCCATATCGGAAACTGGGACTGGAACATTCTGACAAACGAACTTCAATGGACCGACGAAATCTACCGCATATTCGGCCTGGAACCCCAGCAGTTCGGCGCCACATACGAGGCGTTTGTGGATCGTATACACCCTGACGACCGGGACAATGTGAACGAAGCGGTGATGTGGGCCGTGGAAGATAAAAAGGACTACTACGTCGAGCACCGGGTGGTTCGCCCCGATGGCGAAACGAGAATCGTGACGGAACGCGGCGAAGTGTACCGCGACGAAAAGGGGCGCCCCTTGCGGATGGTGGGGGTGGTGCAGGATGTAACGGACAACAGGATGGCGCAGCGGGCGCGCCTGGAAAGCGAGGAGCGGCTGGCCAGCTTCATGAATTCCGCCACGGATATCTTCACCCTGTATGACGAGAATATGGACCTGATCGAGATCAACCAGGCCGGCCTGGATATGTTTGGCGTTACCCGGGAACAGGTCATCGGAAAGAACATGGTGGATCTGCAGATGGACGACGAGGCGGAGGCGCAGCTAAATCAGTTCCGCCAGGTGATCAAGACTGGAGAGCCTCTCCAGCAAGACCAGGCGCTGGAGCACCCCGTTCACGGGGTCAGATATATTCAGATAAAAGCGTTCAAAGTCGGCTCCGGGATGGGGTTGATTTCCTCTGACATCACAGAGGCGAAATTGTCGGCGGAGAAATTGTATAAAAACCAACAGCACCTGGCCAAGGCCCAAAGGGTGGGCAAGATGGGAAGCTGGGAGTTGAGCCTGGATACTATGGATGTAACATGGTCCGAACAGGTGGACGATATATTCCAGTTCGACACATCGACTCCCGCGAGTCTGGATAAACTTTGGAACGCGATCCACCCCGATGATCTGGAAACGGTCCGCATCAATCTGGACGCCGTGGTGAAGGAAGGCGCCACATCGATAAACGTGGAACATCGGGCCATACTATCGGACGGAAAAAACATTGTTGTCAATTCTGTTGGAGAAGTGGTTTATGACGCCGATGGCAAACCTGACCGTCTGTTGGGCGTTGTGCAGGATATCACAGCGAAAAAGAAGGCCGACGAGCAATTGCTTCTGGCGGCCAAGGTTTTCGACAGCAGCCTGGACGGAATCATGGTGGTGGATAACGCGAGGAAGATAAGCTCTGTGAACAAGGCGTTTTTCGATATAACCGGCTTTACTGAGGAAGAAGCTATCGGCGCCGATATCGGGGTGATAGAAGCGGAATACCAGAGCCTGGATCATGGAAAATGCGTAAAAGCCGCATTGGAGGAGGCCACAGAGCAAGGAAGCTTCAAGGGGGAGATCTGGCTGAAGCGAAATAGCGGGAAGATATTCCCCGCCTGGATGAACATAAATTCCATAAAGGGCGAATATGGCGTCGGGATGCAATTTGTGATCACCTTCCATGACATCACCGAGTCCAAGGAGAAGGAAAAGGAGATAGAGTATCAGGCGTATTACGACACTCTCACAGGCTTGCCCAACAGGCTGCTGTTCCAGGACCGCCTGAAAATGGCGGTGGCCAGGGCCAAAAGGGAAAACGAGGTGCTGGCCCTGATGTTCCTGGATCTGGACAACTTCAAGAATGTCAACGACAGCCTGGGCCATGATGTGGGCGATCTGCTGCTGAAGGGAGTTAGCGTACGTCTAGTGGAGGCGCTGCGGGAGATAGACACCGTGGCCCGCATTGGCGGGGATGAATTCGTTATCCTGCTGGAGAGCCTGAAGGACCAGAATGAAGCGGTGCGCGTGGCCAGGAAGGTTATTAAATCGCTCAACCAGTCGTTCAAATTCCAGAACAAACCTCTGTACGTCACCGGCAGCCTGGGCATCACCCTCTTCCCCGAAGACGGCATGGACACGGACACCTTGCTAAAGAACGCCGACATGGCGATGTATAAGGCCAAGGAGATGGGCAAAGGGGGCTTCCAGATGTTCACCTCCGACATGAATGAGAAGTTCGCCAGCAGGCTGGCCATGGAAAACAATCTGCGCGAGGCCATGGACAAGGATCAGTTCGTGGTCCACTATCAGCCGAAAATGGATATAAGCTCCGGCGCCATCACCGGGATGGAGGCGCTGGTCCGTTGGATCAGGCCGGACGGCTCGATCACTTCCCCGGGCGACTTTATCCCCGTGGCGGAGGAGACCGGCATGATCCTGCGCATCGGCGAGACGGTGTTGCGCAAGTCGCTGCGGCATCTGGCCAGGCTGAACGCGAAAATGGGGACGAAGCTGAAAATGTCCGTCAATCTTTCCGCCAGGCAGTTCGCCCAGGAAAACGTGGTGGAAATGGTGACCATGATCCTGAGAGACACCGGAGTGGAGCCTTCCCTGCTGGAGCTGGAGATCACGGAAAGCTCTGTGATGGTTGATGTGGAAAAAGCGATGGTGAAAATGAAGCAGCTAAAAAAGCTGGGGGTGAAACTGTCCATAGATGATTTCGGCACCGGTTTTTCCTCGCTGAACTATCTGCGCAAGTTCCCCATCGATGTGCTGAAGATAGACCAGTCCTTTGTCATGGGAATGAAAAAGAACAACGCGGACACCGCCATAGTGGACAGCATCATCACCATAGCCAAGAACCTGGGATTGAAGGTGGTGGCCGAGGGAGTGGAAACGAAGAACCAGCTCCACATGTTGCGCGGGTTGGGGTGTGACGAAATCCAGGGCTATCTGATCAGCAGACCGATTGCTGAAGACAAGATCATGGATGTAATAGCAGAACTTTCCAGGCAAAGGGCCATTGCCTGACAGTTGGCGGCCATGGTGGCGCGTATGCGGTTCGCGCCCGATTGGCCGGGCTGATCATGAGTCAACCTCCTTTATGGCTCGCCGCCTGTTCGACCGGGCGGCGGGCCAGATCAGCCTCTTTCTTCTTCCTGTTTTTTCGCTGCGGCCAGGTAATCTTTCCAGGAGTCCAGAATGGTCTTTTTGATCTGCGCCGTTGTGGCGTCCTTGCGGATATAGCCAGAAGCGCCGCTCTTCATGCATTCATTCACCACCTCCATGGCGGTCAGCGAAGTGAGCATCACCACAAACGCGCCGGGCGCCATCCCGATGATCCGTTTCAACGCCCGCACGCCATCCATCCTGGGCATGCTCACATCCAGCAGGGTGATGTCCGGTTTTTCCTTCTCATACGCCTCCACAGCCTCCGCCCCGTCGGAGGCCTCGGCCACCACATCGGCGCCCATGGCGATGAAAAGCTGACGGACCAGAATCCTGATATGGGATTCATCGTCGGCAATAAGAACTCTGATCTTCCTTGTTGAACTCATGGCATCATCCTTGATTCGCTGGCAAGCGGGTTAATTGTGAAGTATTGGAATAGTGAAATAAAAGCGGCTCCCTCCTCCCGTCGGGGATTCCACCCCCACCCGGCCATGGTGCGCCTCCACAATCCGACGGGTGATGGCCAGCCCCAGGCCTGTGCTTTTTTCCCCGCCGGTGGGGCGCGCGGAGGTCTTGTGAAACTCGCCGAACATTCCCTCCCGCTCCTCGGGGGGGATGCCAGGCCCCTGGTCGATGACTTCCACCACTATTTCCTCCTCAAGGGCCGACACCATAACCGACACAGCCGAGCCGGCGGGGGAATACTTCACCGCATTGCTAAGATAATTATCAATCGCCTGGCCGATCTTTCCCCGGTCGAACAAAGCTTCGGGGATATTGCCCAGGTTGAGATGTATCGATATGTTTTTCGATACGGCCGCGTGGTTTATCAATAGCGCTCTCTCCTCCAGCAGCCTGGTCATATCATTCAATTTCAAGTTTAGGTCGAATTTTCCACTTTCAATCACGGACAAATCCAAAAGGTCGTTGATCAATCCCAGGCTGTCATCAGCGGATTTGCGGATAATCTCCAGAAACTCATGCACAGACGCCTCGTCCAGCCCACCTTCCTGCAACAGCTCCGCAAAGCCGCGGATAGAGATAAGCGGATTTCGCAGATCATGGGCCGCCATGCCCAGGAATTTGTTCTTGAGGGTGTTCAGTTCCGCCAGGTGACGCTCCGCCCCCACATATTTCATGATTAGCTCTTTGAGCAGTTCCTCGTTTAACTTGGTGTCCTGCTTCTCCGCCTCCCTCTCCAGCAAGCTGGATGCGAACCGTTCGAACAGGCTGCCTCCTTTCAGGGGGACCGATTTGCTCAGCAGTTCTATTTCGTTGCTCATCTTCTTATGGGGCGATTCCGTCTATTCCCACATCGTTGAGAGTCTTTAGGCGATCTATAACCATGGAAATATCGCCAGGTTTATGGAGAATGCCTCCATGTTGGGGGGCCAGCATCTCGGGAAGTGATTTTTCCACAATATCCAGGGTGTGCCGCAACGCCTTGTTGGAGGTCATGATCCGTCTGTGGAAATTAAAAATGCCCACCAGGGGGCAGTAATCCTCCACAGTTTTGCATTTGAAATCCTTGTCGAACCGGTTGTCCTCATCGCATGAGTGGCAAAGCTCCGGGATGTCGGAAAAAAGCTTCCACCGATCTGGAGGGTCGTAGCTGCCGAAGATGTCGGAAGTGAACAGGACGCCGGTTTTCTCGTCCATGGTGATGAAGCTGCCGGCGGAGTGGCAGTATGGAGTCCGGAAAAAACGGAGAATGCGGCCAGACTTGAACTGGAACTTGAATTCCATGGTCTCCACACACCGAAGCCTGGATCTGGCGGCGTAGTATCTTATGAAAATGTTGTTCTCCCTGTGGGAGAGCACAGTCAGATCCTGGCGGGCGATGATGTTCTCCAGGTTGGGAATAGAGCCGCACAGATCCGGATCGTAATGGTGATATATAAGAGTTGAGATGGAAGAAGGCTCCACGCCAGTCTGCATGATCTTCATCATCACAGTGGCGAAATCGGGGCGGCTTCCCCCATCGATGAGCGCCGCTTCATCGCCATCGATAATAAGATATGGATTGCAATGCAGTCCGGATGTGGGATCCACAAAACCCACCCAATACACGCCCTCTGCCACTTGGATCGGCTTGTTATAGTCCAGGTTTAGGTTCAGAATATCAGCCATGTCGTGTAAATATAATCAAAGTTACAAAACAATGTATCATAACCGAAGCGTATCTTGACAATAAGCTGGTTTTATACGGATTTGTTTGGGCTCCCTATTTGCACAACATCATGTTATAATTGGAGTTCAGGAAATAAAAGGTGTATTGGTGATCATTGGAACGCCGAGAGAAGTAAAAGAGGATGAATACCGGGTGGCCATTGTTCCGGCTGGTGTTCGCCAGTTGACCCTGGCAGGGCATGAGGCCCTTATTGAAACCGGGGCCGGGAATGGCTCCGGCATCAGCGATTCGGAATACGAATCCGCCGGGGCCAGGATTGTGGACAGCGCCGAAGAGGCCTGGTCGGCCCAGGTGGTGGTGAAGGTCAAGGAGCCTGTGGAGGCAGAGTATAAATATTTTCGCAAGGGTCTGGTTCTCTACACCTTTTTGCATCTGGCGGCGGCGGGGAGCCTGGCTCGGGAACTGATGAAAGCCGGAGTGACGGCCATTGGGTATGAGACAGTTCAGGAGCCGGATGGGTTTTTGCCCATACTGACGCCGATGAGCGAGGTGGCTGGCCGGATGGCGGTGCAGGCCGGGGCCAAATACCTGGAAAAAGAACATGGAGGTCGTGGTATCCTATTGGGCGGTGTCCCTGGGGTCAGCCCTGGCAAAGTGGCCATATTGGGCGCGGGAGTGGTGGGAAGCAACGCCGCCAAGATCGCCCTGGGGCTTGGGGCCAGGACTATGGTGCTGGACACCGATCTTCGCAAGTTGCGCAGAATGGAGGAGATATTCGGTGGACGGGTGGAGACGCTGGTTTCGAATCCGCACAACATTCTTGCGGCGGTGAGGGAGGCTGACCTTTTGGTGGGAGCGGTGCTGGTGGCCGGGGCCAAGGCGCCGTGGCTTGTTACAAGGGACATGTTGAAAATTATGAAACCTGAATCCGTGATTGTGGATGTTTCGGTGGATCAGGGAGGTTGTGTGGAAACCAGCCGTCCCACCAGCCATTCATCCCCCACCTTCGTGGTGGATTCCGTGACACATTATTGTGTGTCCAACATGCCTGGGGCTGTTCCATGCACTTCCACTTTCGCTTTGGCAAGCGCCACGTTTTCAGGACTTTTCGAGATTGCTGAAAAAGGAATTGATAAAACGGTCAAGGAAAATTATCATATCAGGCATGGCGTGAATGTCGCGGAGGGGAATATAACCCATCCGAAAGTGTCTGAGTCATTGGGCATGCCATGCAAGTTTCCCGAAAAATGGAACTGAAAGAATATAAATGAGCACCGTCGAACTTAGAAAGCTTGGCCGATTCGAGATATTGGGTGAAATCGGCAGCGGTGGCATGGGGGTGGTCTATAAAGGACGGGACCCGAAAATCAACCGCATGGTGGCGCTCAAGGTTATCAGGACATTTTTCGGCGCATCCCGCAAAAAGGACGAGGTTCAGGCGCTGGAGCGGTTTTATCTGGAAGCGCAGGCCGCCGGCAGTCTTTCCCACCAGAACATAGTCACCATCTACGATGTGGGCGAGGATGACACTTCGGAAGGAAACATCGTCTACATCGCCATGGAGTTTCTCGATGGCAAGGGGCTGGATCACTACATAGACAACGATGGCTTCCCCTCACTGCGGGAAAAGATCCAGGTGGTTAAACAGATCGCCGGCGGGCTGGATTACGCCCACAAGCGCGAAGTTATCCATCGAGACGTGAAGCCTGGCAACATTATAATCACTGAAAGAAACGAGCCAAAACTGACAGACTTCGGCCTGGCCCGCTTCTCCGACGCTTCCATGACCATGTCCGGCACAATCCTGGGCACGCCCAACTACATGTCCCCGGAGCAGGTGCAGGGGAAGAAGGTGGACGCCCGAAGCGACTTTTTCGCCCTAACTGTAATATTCTATGAAATGCTCACCGGCATAAAGCCCTTCGCCGGGGAGACTATCACCACCGTCATTTATAAAGTGGTGAACGAAGAGCCGGAAGCGCCATCCAGAATAGATCCGAGCTTGCCCAAGACTGTGGATCAATTCATCAAAAAGGGCCTTGCCAAGAACCCGTCCGACAGGTTCCAGACCGGCCTTGAATATATCGAGGCTCTGGAGCAGTTGCTCACCGGCTCTTTCACTATCGAAAAAGACACTCCCTTCGATCCGGACGCCACCATCATCGTCAAGCGAAGCGAGCTTAGCTATAAGCTGGAAAGTGTATATAACAGATATAAGAAAAAGATATTAATCGGCGGAGGGGTCGCTGCCGT
The DNA here is from genome assembly GCA_029879765.1 of Nitrospinota bacterium. Lineage (GTDB taxonomy): Bacteria > Nitrospinota_A > UBA7883 > UBA7883 > UBA7883 > JAOUMU01. The sequence goes on from JAOUPQ010000104.1 coordinate 9,243, forward strand.
GCTGGTTCTGGTTCTTGGCCTGTATGCCATCATGGGGGCAGGAGAGCCTGCCGTGGACCAGGAGCCTTCCAAGGTCGCCTCCATCAGCGTGGGGAATGTGACGGGACTCCCTGCCAAACCTGTGGTCAAGCCGCCCACAGACACGGCGCCGGATAAAACTGTGGAGCAAGAAAAACCAGCAGAGCCTGTGGTGACCAAGCCTGTGGAGCCGGTGGTCACAAAGCCTGCCAAACCAGCCAGGCCTGTGTTCCCGAAGGAGCCGCAGCTTCTTACGGTCAAGACCGATCCGTCCAACGCCGAAGTCTTTATCGGGAATAAGTTCCTGGGCGCCACTCCCATAAACAGTTATTCCTATAAAAGCGGTGAGTATAGTCTGGTCATCAAGCTCAAGGGTTATAAGGACTACAAGAAAAATATCATC
>JAOUPQ010000345.1 GCA_029879765.1 Nitrospinota bacterium
GGACCCATGCCACAAGCTTAACACCACCTTTTGGGGCGCCTAGCTTATGAAACCATAATGCAAACAGTGAAATCATAAACGATAAATATGCGGCCCCAAACGAATCAGGTATAAAGAAGTATCCTCTGATGTCTAACAAATTAGAAATCATCTCGTTTTCCTAGTGCTGATAAAACCATGGGGGATCGAGCCATGGGGTGTCTTCTGCCCATTCACAAACATTCTTTGCCAGCTTTGCTTTTCGCTCGCACTCGGCCTCTTTTGGCGCTAATTTTTTGCGCAATTCCATCTCTTCATCATATGTTAAGGCATCATGCGCTACAAACCATGTATCTACCAAATTCACAGGATCATTCATGACGTACCCATACAAGTTCACGTCGCCGCCGGAGAAGCCGATCGGGTCCTTGCTGGTCCAGCGTCCGGTGAAGGCGTCGTAATCCCGAGCGCCGAAGCGGGTCAGCTTCGTGTGCTGGTCGTACAACCCACCGGCAAACCCGAACGGCTGGAATCCGGGATTAGTGTCGTTGACTACTATACCATACTCGTCGTAGTCGATACGCTGGGCGATGGAGCCATCCGCCGAGTTTACCACCAACCGCACCGAGCCCAGATGATCGCTGATGATGCGGTAAGTCACTCCACCTTTCACCATGTAATCCGGCACGTGGCCCTTGCTGGCATAGACGATCCGCGCGACAACATTCCCGGCGCCGTCTAGTTCTGCCACAGGTTCCGGTTGGTCCTTGTATATGAATCCCTCCACGAGAGCGCCATTGACCTTCTTCCCGATGCGGCGGTTACCCGCGTCGATCACGTACTCGATTACCGTGCCGTCCGCCATCGTCACGCCCCGTAGGTTGCCGTACACGTCATAGTTGTAACTAGTGGTCCCTGTTGGTTCAATCTTGATTAACAACTCACCATTGGCGGTGTATAGGTGTATTTCGCCCCACCATAGGTCAGCATCCGGTCCTGCGCATCGTAGGTTGCCGCAAAGGAGCCAGAGGAGGTGACAGCGCTCGTCCGGTTGCTGTTGGCGTCGTAGGTGTAGGTGGACACCACAACACCATCCTCCTTCACTTCGGCCAGCCGCCCGGCGTCGTCGTATGCGTATTCATAAACCCTGGCAGCGCCCTGGATCGTCTCCGTCTTTTTCGTGATGCGCCCGATTTTGTCGCGCACGTAATCGACGAGATAAACCGCCGCGCCGCCGGTCTTCACTTCGTGCGCCGTGGTTTCGCCGAATGTGCGGTATGTGATTGCATCCGGGGCCAGCCCGTTTTTTCTTGAAATGTCTGTAGGACTTGAGGCAATAATACTCAAGGGATTGGGAGAAATACATGCATATCATCGGCGCGCTGATTCTTATCGCCCAGATTTATTGCGCCTGGGACGCCATAAGAAATGGGAAGGATCGGTGGGTGTTCATAATCCTTATCTTTCCCGCCATCGGGGTCCTTCTTTATTTATTCATGGAAGTTATCCCCCATGTGAAGCTGCAGCGGGCAGCCCGGGGGGTGGGGGCGGACATCATGCGGGCCGTGGACCCGAACCGGGAGTTGCGCAGACTCAAAGAGCAGGTGCAGATATCAGGCAGCGTCAAGAACAAGCATAATCTGGCCAAGGAGCTGACACTGGCCGGTTTGCATGATGAGGCGATCGAAATATTAAAGGAGCTTCCCACGGGGGTGTTCCAGGACGATCCCAACATCCTGCTGGATCTGGCCCAGGCATACTTTCTCAAGGATAATTTCGAGGAGACCAGGGAGACTCTGGATCGGCTGAAAATGGCGAATCCTGATTTTCGCGATCAGCAGGCCCATCTGCTCTATGCGCGCTCCATGGAGAACCTGGGCAGGTGGGAGGAGGCGTTGGCGGAATACGAGGCGTTGCAGCGCTATTTCTCCGGGCTGGAGGCCAAATGCCGCATGGCGCTGCTGCTGCAGAAAATGGGGCATACGGAGCGGGCCAACACCCTGTTCCAGGAGATTGTGGCCAAGGCGGAACGCAATTCCCGGGAGTTCTGCAAGCGGGAGAAGGAATGGATCCATATCTCGCAGAGGTATGTGGCCTGATAGCAATATCAGGATCCGCTGTCAGGTCTGGTCTTTTATCGGAGTGGAAAGGTTCCCTGCCCCGCGGATGACCACTGCGGTCACGATCATAACCACGAAGAGAAACAGGAACACCGCCGATTCATGCCTGGCGACCAGTAGTCCCGCGGAGACTCCCCCAACGAAGGTGCCCATGAACTGGCTGAAGTTATACACCCCTATTATGGCGCCCTTGTGGGTGGGGTCTGCCAGCTTGGAGACGGCGGAGGGCAACACCGCCTCCAGCACGGAAAACGCCGTGAAGAAGATGGAGAACCCGGCCAGAGTGTATGGCAGAGTGGTCCCCAGCCCCAGGATGAGATAGGCCGCGCACAGCGATATCAGCGAACCTGCGATCACCCCCCTGGCCCCCCCCGCGTCAGCCTTTCTGGCGGTGAGCATCATC
>JAOUPQ010000344.1 GCA_029879765.1 Nitrospinota bacterium
GAGGAAGCTGGATAAGGATGCCGTTGACGCTTTTGTCGTGGTTAAGCTTGTCGATAAGGGCCAGCAACTCCTCCTGGGTGACGGTGGAAGGAAGGTTGTGCTGGAACGAAGCCATCCCCACCTCGGCGCAGGCCTTCTCCTTCAGCCGCACATACACCGCCGACGCCGGATCGTCGCCAGCCAGGACCACGGCCAGGCCCGGTTTTTCGCCACGTTCCTTCAGGATGCCGGAGGTCTCTTCGTTGATTTCCGCCCGGATGGACGCGGCCAGGGTTTTGCCATCTATGATTGTCGTCATGATTATCGCGCGGCTCCTAAATATCTCTTTTCAAGGATCGGTACGTTAACCGAAAAAACATTTTTGTTCAAGGTGGATTTGTCGCAGCTGTTTATTTTGGGGAATTTGCGGACAAAAGTCCGGAAAAGATTTTCCAATATTGGGCGGAAGGAAAAATTCCTGAAAAACCGCAAAAGTGAGGAAATCTCGCTCCAGTCGCGAGGAAAAAGTTTTCCATTCGATCCGGAATTGTAAAAAGGATTGACAAAACATCCACTTTTGTCATATAAATGACCTCTCAGTACATTTCCAGTTGTTGATCCGATTATTAATTCGAGTATGTTGTTTGCGATCAAAACTTAATTTTAAATTTAAATAATAATTCGCGAGGGTATGAAATGAAAAGGCCTGGTTTGAAAATCGCTGTTCTGTCCGTTTTTGTGGCGGGTGGTATGTTGCTGGCGTCCTGTGGGGGCGGAGGTGGAAACGGAACCACCGCTGACTCTTCCAAGGCTCCTGAAACTCCTTCGGAATGCGGTCCGGATCAGGCTCTGCCCGGGCACAAGGCTTTGTGGACTTTCAGCCAGTGCGGCGAATTCGATTATCTGTGGTTGACCTCTGCTTCCCAGGACACCGTCACCGGCCATCCTCTGGGGGATCTGGAAGTGAGCCATGGCAAGCTCTCCATCCGGTTCACCGGATTGCACAACAGCAAAATGGCTCTCCGCAGGGAGACCTTCGGCATATACTTCCAGGCCACTGGCAACGACAAGAAAGAAGCCAGCTGGCGATGGACCTCCATGGATCTGGCCAACGGCAAGATCAAGTCCAGGCTTGCTGTCTTCCGCTATGATCTGGATCCTAATATCCCCGAGGGAGTGGACCTTCCCTACGACACCGAGGAGTTGCAGTTCCGGGACGAGACCGAGACTTACCAGTGGGATTGCACATGGAATAACTCCAGGAACAGGATGGATTGCACCATCACCAAGCCTGGCGACCCCAGATATGTGGTGAGGGTATGGAACATCACCGGCGGGCGAATGTTCAAGATGAAATTCCTGGGAGTGGGGAACAACGCGTACGTGGGGGACTATCCAAGCTACGACGCCGTCGCCTCCGACTTCAAGGTCACCATATTCGATTGATCCGAACATAACGAAAAACCCGCTCTCCTTTCCGGGAGGGCGGGTTTTTTTGTCCGGTCGCTATATGTTCAAAGCCTCCTGCGCCACCGGGGAAAGATCACACCTCTATGCTCTTGCCCGGATCCACCAGAACCGCCTTGCCGCCGCTGGCGTTCACCTTGGCCACGAACTGGCTCGGGTCCACATCGATGGGGGGGAAGGTCTTGTAGTGCATGGGAACGGCCACCTTCGGCCGGAGGAACTCCACCGCCTTCACCGCGTCGTCTATCCCCATGGTGAAGTTATCGCCGATGGGCAGCAGCGCCGCGTCCAGCGGGCCATACATTTCGCCTATCAGTTTCATGTCCAGAAACAGCCCTGTGTCCCCTGCGTGATATATCTTCTTGCCTCCGAGGTTGAGCACCACCCCGGCCGGGCTCCCCAGATATTCCCCGTTCGGCCCGGAAGAGCCGTGATGGGCGATGGTCAGCTTCACATGACCGAAGTCGAACTGGCGCCCGCCGCCGATGTGCAACGGATGGGCGGTGAGCCCCTGGGCGCCGAAAAAATTGGCGATCTCGAAATTGGAGACGATAAGGGCTCCCGTGGCCTTGGCGATGGCGGCTGTGTCGCCGATATGGTCCCCGTGGCCATGGGTGACGATGATCGCGTCCAGTTTTTTAAAGGACTCCGGCTTGGCCGCGGCCAGGTCGTTGCCTGTTAAAAATGGATCGATTAGTATGGTGTGCTTTCCATCGGAAATGGTCCAGCATGAATGCCCAAGAAATGTAAGTGTGGCCATGTTATCCCCCTGATTGTAGGTTTCCGGCAAAGTATCCAAAACTCCCCATTTATAAAGATAAACCGCACAGCCGCCCACCGCAACCCAAATCCTGCCCAGCCTGGATCAGGCTTCTTGTCGCCACTGGCCAATAAAACAGCCCAGGTTGGTGGTAATATAAACCATGGACACTCTGCTAAACGAATACGTCACCTATCTGGTGGTGGATCGCAACCGCTCCCCCGCCACCGTGGAGGCGTACCTGCGCGATCTGCGCCATTTTATGACGACCACAGGTTGCGCCGACCCCCAATGCC
>JAOUPQ010000346.1 GCA_029879765.1 Nitrospinota bacterium
GCACGCCGTCCGTCCCCTCCAGAAGCGGCATGGTCAGGCACACCTGCGGCTCATGGCCATAGCTGCGCTGCAGGTCCCGCCCCACCAGCAGGTTGAACTTCTGGTCGGCCCCCCCCAGTTCCACATCCGCCTTCATCTCCACCGAGTCATAGCCCTGCAAGAGAGGGTACAGGAACTCGTGAATGGAGATCGCCTTTCCCTCGGAATAGCGCTTGGAGAAATCGTCCCGCTCCAGCATTCTGGCCACAGTATGCCGGGCCGCCAGCCCGATGAACTCCGCCGGTGTCATCTTCTCCAGCCACCCGCTGTTGAACATCACCTCCGTCTTTTCCGGATCGAGGATCTTGAACACCTGCTCGGCGTAGGTTTTCGCGTTGTCTTCCACCTGTTCCCGGGTGAGGGGAGGACGGGTTTCATTTTTCCCGGTGGGGTCGCCTATCATTCCGGTAAAATCCCCGATGAGGAACAACACCTGGTGCCCCAGTTGCTGGAACTGGCGCAGCTTGCTGATCAACACCATATGCCCCAGGTGCAGATCGGGCGCTGTGGGGTCGAACCCGGCCTTGATCCGCAGGGGTTTGCCGCTGGCCAGGGATTTTTCCAGCTTTCTGGCCAGATCCTCCTCCAGCAATATCTCCACCGTCCCCCGGCGGATAACTTCCATCTGCTCTTGTACTGGCTTAAACATCTTCAAAATAATTAGTCTTTGCGCCAAATCGGCTTTAAACAGTAGCATAGAGTATACATCATGACAAAGAGAACCCGTTCGCCGAAAAAGCGAACAGCAAACCAGAGCGCCATTTCGTCCTCTTCCGGCCAGATCCTGGCCAAAGAGGTGGGCTATATGACAAAGCCCCATGGCGGCAGGCTGAAGGTGGCCCTTGCCTACCCCAACAGTTATCAGGTGGGAATGAGCAACCTGGGCTTCATGAAGATATACCACCTGCTCAACCGCCGGGACGATGTGGTGTGCGAGCGCCTGTTCCTCCCCCCTCCGGAGGAAGCGGCCAGAATAAGGAGCGGACGCGCCAAACTGGTCTCCCTGGAAAGCGGCCTGCCTCTGGCCAGGTTCGATGTCATCGCTTTTTCCATCACCTTTGAAATGGATTACGCCCATGTCCTGATGATGCTGGATATGGCGGGGGTGGGCGCCCCTGGGCCGCTGGTGATGGCCGGGGGGATCGCTGTGACCATGAACCCGGAAGTGATGGGGGACCATCTGGATGTAATCCTCATCGGCGAGGGGGAGGGAATTGTCGATCCACTGATGGACGCGATAATCGAAAAAGGACCGGATCCCCAGGGATTGGCGGGGCTGGCGGGAGTGTATGCGCCGGGGGGATATGAGTCCACCTATGGCCCCGATGGCCGACTGGCGCAGATAAAGGCAAAGCCCGGATTCCCCGCCAGGGTGGCGCGGATGTGGGACAGAGAAGCCATGGATCAGCCCAATGTCACCCGGATATTCACGCCCGATACGGTGTTCGGCGACATGAGCCTGGTGGAAACCGGGAAGGGGTGTGGAAGGCATTGCCGGTTCTGCGCGGCTGGCTATTCGTATCGCCCCACCAGAGTGGTCCGGCGGCCGGCGCTCATGGAGATGGTGGAGCGGGCCGTGGCAAAGAGCGGACGGGTGGGGCTGGTGGGGAGCGCGGTGGCGGACCATCCGGATCTTATCCATATCCTGGAGCGTATCGTGCAACTGGGCGGACAGTTCTCCATCTCCTCCCTGCGGCTGGATATGATCACGGAGCCGTTCCTGGAGCTGTGCGGCCGGGGAGGAATGAAAACCATCACCGTGGCCCCGGAGGCGGGAAGCGAGCGGATGCGCAAGATCGTGAACAAGGAACTGTCGCAAGAGCGGATTCTCGAAGCGGCCAGGCTTATCGGCAAGACGGCCCGCTTCAACCTGAAGCTCTACTTTCTGGTGGGGCTCCCCTGGGAAACGGACGAGGATGTGGAGTGGATCCCCCGCCTGGTGCTGGACATTCGGGACACCATGGTGGGCGCCTCCAGGGCCAGGGGGACCACAGGCGATATTCTGGCCGGGGTGAACGGATTCGTCCCGAAACCATGGACCCCATTCCAGTGGGCGCCTTTTGCCGGGGTGGAGACTATCGCGGCGAAGTACAAGCTGGTGCGGGCCCGGCTGCGGGGCGCGCCAAATGTGAAGTTGACTACAGGCTCGGCCATCCACGATTATATCCAGAGCATTCTTTCCATCGGCGACCGGCGCGCGGGAGAACTGGTGCATATGGCGGCGCGGATGGAGGGGGATTGGCCCGCGGCCCTGAAGAAGATGACCAGGGACCGGGAGAGCGGATTCGATCCTGCGGGAATAGTCCGGAGCGGCGGGGAGCCGGGGGATGTTCTGCCATGGGACGGGGTGGACTACGGAATGAAGGAGGATTATTTGGCGAAAGAATATGATAGAGCGCTACGCGGAGTGACTGTGGCCGACTGCCCGCCGCCGGGAGTGAGATGCCAGCG
>JAOUPQ010000105.1 GCA_029879765.1 Nitrospinota bacterium
ACACCTTGCGGGTGCCGGATCCCTTCTCCCGGAGGATCAACGGCTCCCCCCGGAAATCTTCCAGGGATATCTGGGATCGGCCAAAGAAGCGATGGGAGGAGGAAAAGACCACCACCAGCTCGTCTTTCATGAAAAGGCTGGAGTTTACCTTGCCGGGGTGCTGGAGAGGCCCCTCCACCAGCCCCAGGTCTATCTCGTTATACAGAATCGCTTGCTCGATCAGGTCCGTGTTGTTCACCGTCATTTCTATCATGCATTCAGGAAAGCTTTTCCGAAAGCAGCCCAGATAGTCCGGGAGGATATAGTTGGCGATGGTGGTGGAGGCGCCGATGCGCAATGTGCCCATCACGGAGCTGGACATGTCGTCCAGCGCCTGCTTTCCTTCCCGAAGCGCGGAGGTGATCTGCTGGGCGTACTCGGCGAACAGGGCGCCCGCCTCGGTCAGCTCCACCTTCCTTCCGATCCGCTCGAAAAGAGGGATCCCCAGGATGCTTTCCAGCTTTATTATCTGGGCGGAGAAGGCAGGCTGGCTGATGGCCATTCTCTCTGCCGATTTGGAGAAGTTTTTCAGCTTTGCCGCCAGCAGGAACAACTCCAGCTGATGAAAAGTTACCTGGTCAAGCATATATACTATTCTCTATGTAAACAATCCGAAGTATCTATTATATTTTTTTTCTTAAGAGATGCATAATCTAAAAGACCATACAGGAAGAAATAGGAAGAGTCCCGGCTTGCGATCCTTCTGTCTGGGGGATGGATGAACCTGATAGGGTTGCATTTGCTGGCCGAGCAAGGTTTTTATTGAGAAATATATAGGAGGAGTTGGGAACATGCCGACATTTGTCATCGAATCCAAATGCGACGGGTGCAAGGGGCAGGATAAAACCGCCTGCATGTACATCTGTCCGAACGACCTGATGTACCTGGACAAGGACCGGATGAAAGCCTTGAACCAGGAGACGGAGCAGTGCTGGGAATGCTACTCCTGCGTGAAGATCTGCCCGCAACAGGCCATCGAAGCCCGGCCTTACGCCGATTTCGTGCCCATGGGTGGCACATCGATCCCCATCCGCTCTTCAGACTCCATCATGTGGACCATCAAGTTCCGCGATGGACAGACGAAAAGATTCAAGTTTCCCATCAGAACCACCCCCGAAGGCTCCATCAAGCCTTATGAGGGAAAGCCGGACCCGGCGGAATCGGAGCTGGACAGCCAATTGCTGTTCACGGAGATAGGAACCCAGATCGCTACAATCAAAAAGTAAAAGGACGGGAGAGATAAATCATGGTTCATCCGATAGAGAATTTCAACGCGGATTTCGCTAATAATCCGGTCGTTGTGGAGCACGAGACCGATATCCTGATAATCGGCGGCGGCATGGCCGCCTGCGGCGCGGCCTTCGAAGTGGGCAAATGGGCCCAGGGCAAATACAAGGTAACCCTGGTGGACAAAGCCGCGCTGGACCGCTCCGGCGCCGTGGCCCAGGGCCTCTCCGCCATAAACACATACCTGGGGGACAATACTCCGGAGGATTATGTGAAGATGGTGGCCAACGACCTGATGGGCATCACCCGGGACGACCTGGTGTATGACGTGGGCCGACACGTGGACGACACCGTAATGAACTTCGAGGAGTGGGGCCTGCCGGTATGGAAACAGGCGGGGGACGAGGGCAAGACCCTGCGCCAGGGGGGCAAGCCTGTGCGCAGTGGAAAATGGCAGATCATGATCCACGGTGAATCTTACAAGAATATCGTCGCCGAGGCGGCCAAGACCGCCCTGGGCTCCGAAAACATCATAGAGCGCTGCTTCGTGGTGAAGCTGCTGCTCGACGCCAAAGACGAGAACAGGATCGCCGGGGCCGTGGGCTTCTCTGTCCGCGAAAACAAGATATACGTCTTCAAGGCCAAGGCGGTGCTCTGCGTCGCGGGCGGCGCGGTGAACATCTTCCGCCCCCGCTCCACCGGCGAGGGAATGGGCCGCACATGGTACGCCGTGTGGAACGCCGGATCCACCTACGCCATGATGAGCCAGGTGGGCGCCGAGCTGACCACCATGGAAAACCGCTTCGTCCCAGCCCGTTTCAAGGATGGATACGGGCCGGTGGGCGCGTGGTTCCTCCTGTTCAAGTCCAAGGCGGTAAACGGCCTGGGCGAGGACTATGCGGCCAAAAACAAGGCCCTGCTGGAGGAGTATCCCCCATACGGCCTGGCGGCGGTGCCGGCCACATGCCTGCGCAACCACCAGATGCTCAAGGAGATGAAAGAAGGCCGCGGGCCGATCTTCATGGACACCCCCACCGGCATGAAGAACCTGATGAAGGATATGGACAAAAAGCAGATCAAGCATCTGGAGTCGGAAGCTTGGGAAGACTTTCTGGACATGACCATCGGCCAGGCCAACTTCTGGGCCGGCATGAACATCCGTCCGGAAGAGACCATGAGCGAGCTGATGCCCACAGAGCCGTACTTCCTCGGCTCCCACGCCGGCGCATGCGGCGCCTGGGTTTCCGGCCCGTCGGACATGGCGCCGACCGATTGGCAGTGGGGCTATAACAGGATGACCACCGTCCAGGGGCTCTTCACCGCCGGTGACGGCGTGGGCGCCTCGGGCCACAAGTTCTCCTCCGGCTCCTTCACCGAGGGCAGGATCGCCGCCAAGAATATGGTGCGGTTCGTGCGGGACAACGCCTCCCACACCCCGACGCTGGCCCAGTCCGGCGCCGAGCTGGCCAAGGATATCTACAAGCCGTTCCAGAATTACCTGGACCATAAGGATTATTCCACCGACACTCTGACCAACCCGCACTACATCAAGCCGAGGATGATGATGTTCCGCTTGAACAAGCTGATGGACGAGTATGTCGCCGGGACCTCCACCTATTACACCACTTCCGAGAAGCTGATGGACCAGGGATTGCACCTTCTGACCATGCTCAAGGAGGACTCCGACAAGATGGCGGCCAAGGATCTGCACGAGCTTCTGCGCGCGTGGGAGAACTACCACCGCATCTGGATGGCGGAGATACACCTGCGTCATGTATACTTCCGCAAAGAGACGCGATACCCCGGCTTCTACTACAGGTCGGATTATCCGAAACTGGACGAGGAGAACTGGAAGGTGTTCGTCAATTCGCGGTATCATCCGAAGACCGGTGAGTGGGAAATGAAAAAGATCCCGCATCAGGATCTGGTCCCGAAAGGTTAGTTTTGAAACGGGGATGCGGCCATTCAATGGCCGTGTCCCCGGTTTTTCCATTTCTCGCCGTAGGAAGTGGGGTGGATATGGGAACCCATTAAATGCTGGATTTTCGTTGGGTAAGAACAAATGAATGACAATATCCTCGTAATCGGCGGAGGTGTCGCCGGCATGACCGCAGCGCTGGAAGCGGCGGAAATGGGCCGAAAGGTGACCCTGGTGGAGCGCGAGCCATATCTGGGGGGGCGCGTCATCCGCATGGCCAAGTATTTCCCCAAGCTCTGCCCGCCAGGATGCGGCACGGAGATAAATTTCCGCAGGCTGCGGGCCAACCCGAGAGTCACCATCATGGTGGATTCGCAGGTAGCCTCCATCACCGGCGCCAGGGGAGATTTCACCGCCACCATCAAAACCAGGCCCCGCTATGTGAATGAAAAATGCACCGCCTGCGGCGATTGCGAAAAAGTATGCCCCGTGGAGCGCAGCGACTCCTACAACTACGGGATGAAGAACACCAAAGCCATATACCTTGCCGACGCTTTGGCCATGCCCTTTCGACACTCCATAGATATGAGCGTGTGCAAGGGCGCCGATTGCGGCGAGTGCGTGAAGGTGTGCAAATATGAAGCGATAGACCTGGCCATGGAGGAGAAGACCACCACCATAACAGCCTCCGCCGTGGTCCACGCCACCGGATGGAAGCCATACGACGCCTCCCGGATAGAGAACCTGGGATATGGCCAGATCAAAAACGTGATCAACAACGTGGAGATGGAACGGCTGGCATCGGTTTCCGGCCCCACGGAGGGCAGGATATTGCGGCGCGACAATGGAGAGCCGCCCAGCGTCGTGGCCATGGTCCAGTGCGCGGGCTCCCGCGACGAAAACCATCTGCCCTACTGCTCCTCCATCTGCTGTCTGGTGTCGATCAAGCACGCCAACTATGTGCGCGAGCAGTACCCGGACAGCGACGTGTACGTGTTCTATATCGACCTTAGGGCGCCGGGGAAGTATGAGTCGTTTTACCGCAAGGCGATGGAGGATCCGAAGATCCATTTCATAAAAGGAAAGGTGGCCCGGATAGAAGAAGATGAGTCTGGCCGGGCCGTGGTCACCGCCGAGGATATCATCGGCGGGGGGAAGACCCGGGTGGCATGCGACTTGGTGGTGCTGGCCACCGGCATGGAGCCGGAGTCGAAATCGGTGGCGCCCCTGATGGCGAAATTTAACCCGGACGGTTTCATCCTGGAGGAGTTGCAGGGGGACGCGGGGTTGATCGCCTGCGGCGTGGCCTCCGGCCCTTTTGATGTGACCACATCCACACAAAACTCCACCGCCGCCGCGCTGAAGGCGGTCCAGGCGGGAGCGAGGAGGTAGACTATGGCGGATATTACGAAAACAGGCGCCTATATCTGCTCCGGCTGCGGCATTGGCGATTGCGTCAATGTGGAGGCCCTGGCCACGGTGGCCACCAAGGAAGGGAAAGTGGCTTTTGCCAAAACCCATCCCATGCTCTGCGGGGCGGAAGGGGTGGCGCTTATAAAAGGCGACATCGCATCCGGCGCGGTGACTGCGGTTTCCATCGCCGCCTGTTCGCCGCGGGTGTGTTACGACATTTTCGATTTCGGGGAGAGCGCAGTGCTGGACCGGATCGATATCCGTGAAAAAGTGGCCTGGAGTCAGGAGCCGGGCCATCTGGAGACCCAGGCGCTGGCCGAGGATTATATCCGGATGGGAATGGTGAAGATCAAGGCGATGGAGCTGCCGGTTCCCTTCATCCCGGAGGAGCCGTCCAAGACAATCATGGTGGTGGGCGGAGGGATCGCCGGAATGACCGCCGCCCTCAACGCCGCAAAAGCCGGATATAAGGTGGAACTGGTGGAGAAGGAACCCGCGTTGGGCGGATTCGCCAACTCCCTGGGGATGAGGCTGCCGGACAAGGCGCCCTACGATGCGCCCATGGAGAACGACATCGGCCAGCTTGTGGAAGATGTGATTGGCGATGACTATATCAACGTCCATCTGGGCGCCACCATAAACAAGGTTTCCGGCGGGCCGGGAATATTCGATGTTTCCCTTTCCAACGGGACTGATAAGGCGTTTCGCGCCGGGGCCATTGTGCTGGCCACCGGGTTCAATCCCTATGACGTCAAGAAACTGACCAAGCTTGGCGCCGATCTGCCGGGTGTGGTGGGTTCGGTGGAATTCGAGAGCATGCTCAAGGAGGGGAAGGCGCCTCCCAAGCGGATCGTCTTCATTCTCTGCGCCGGCAGTCGGGACGATGAGCATCTGCCTTATTGCTCCTCGGTGTGCTGCGCCTCTTCGCTCAAGCAGGCGTGGCTGGCGCGCCAGGCCAACCCGGAGGCTTCCGTCACCGTCATTTATCGCGATATCCGCACCACCGGGAATATGGAGTTCTTCTACAAGCAGGTCCAGCAGGACCCGGGGATTTTCCTGACCAAGGGGGAGACTCCGCAGGTGGCCCGGGAGGGGGATGAGCTTTCCGTCACTGCGGAAAACACTCTGCTCGGCGGCAAGGTGAAGTTCATGGCGGATATGGTGGTGCTGGCCACCGGCATGGTCCCCTCCACGCTCGATCCTTCGGTGAAAGTGGACAAGCCGGAGGACCAGATGCAGGATTTCGACCGGGATCAGGTGGGCAAGGCCTCTATCCTGAAACTCGATTACCGCCAGGGGCCGGAGGTGCCGGACCTGAAGCTCGGTTTCCCGGACAGCCATTTCATCTGCTTCCCATATGAAACCCGGCGCACAGGGATATACGCCGCCGGAACGGTGCGCCACCCTATGGACGCATCCGTGGCGAAGAACGACGCCATCGGCGCGGCCATGAAGGCGATCCAGTGTGTGGAGATGGTTCCCCGAGGGGAGGCGGTCCATCCCCGCGCCAGGGACCTGAGCCATCCGGAATTCGCCATGGAGCGATGCACCCAATGCAAGCGCTGCACGGTGGAGTGCCCATTCGGCGCCATCAACGAGGATGAGAAGACGAATCCGATTCCTGTGAAGAGCCGCTGCCGCCGATGCGCCACATGCATGGGGGCCTGCCCGGTGCAGATAATAAACTTCAAGAACTACTCGATCCCCATGGTGGGGGCCATGATAAAGGCCATCGACATGCCGGACGAGGACGAGGAGAGGCCCAGGGTGCTGGCGTTTATCTGTGAGAACGACGCCATGCCCGCCCTGGAGATGGCGGGGATAAACCGCCTGCGGATAAATCCGGTGGTGCGGTTCGTTCCGCTGCGCTGCATGGGTTCGCTGAACCTGCAGTGGATAGCCGATGCCCTCTCCTCCGGCTGGGACGGGATCATGCTGTTAGGCTGCAAGCATGGGGATGATTACCAGTGCCACAATGTAAAAGGATCGGAGCTTGCCACCATCCGCGCCAGCAAGGTGCAGGAGACTTTGGACCGGCTGATGCTGGAGTCGGAGCGGATACTGGTGGACGCGGTGCAGATATCGGACTGGCAAAGGCTGCCGAAAATGATAGACGGCTTCGTGGAGCAGATCTCCGAAATGGAGCCGAATCCCTATAAAGGCTTTTAATAAACATGCCGGATAACGACGATATATCGATGGACAGATTCATTATCGCCGCGAAATCCGGACGGACAGAATAGGAAGAACCATGGCGGACACTCAGACACTCACGATTCAGCCCGACCCGGCTTTTGTGAAAAGCATCATGGAGAATGGCGGGGAGACCTTGAAGAAGTGCTTCCAGTGCGGGAACTGTTCCGTGGTGTGCAACATCAGCCCGGATGTCTCCCCTTTCCCGCGCAAGGAGATGGTGTGGGCCCAGTGGGGGCTTTCCGACAGGCTGTTGGGCAACGCCGATGTGTGGATTTGTCACGGCTGCGCGGACTGCACCACCCATTGCCCCAGGGGCGCCAGGCCGGGGGATGTGATGGCGGCGCTGCGGAATATCAGCTTCAGGCGTTTTGCCGGATTCGACTTCATGGGCGACCTGCTGGCCAAACCCTCGGGGTTGTTCTTGCTGCTGCTGGTTCCCATCGTATGGATCGGAGGGATGATAGCTGTCGCTTCCAAAGAAGGCTTTATGTCCATGAAGCCGATCGTCTTTTCCAACATGATGCCTGTGCCGGCCATCGACGCGGTGTTCCTGCCTGCGGTGGGTTTGGCGGTGGTGTCTGCCCTGTTGGGTCTGTCGCGGTTCTGGCGGCAGCTCAAAGAGAATTCGCCCGGGCTGGCCACGCCTCCCGGCTCGATCATAAGCGCGGCGCTGGCGGTGATTAAGGGCATCGCTATCCATGAGAAGATGGGCAAATGCGTGACCAACAGTTATCGCTTCAGCTCCCACCTGATGACCATGTACGGGTTCTTCGCGCTGATGGCCACCACGGGGCTGGTGGCGCTGATGTACTGGATCAACAAGCTCCAGCTGGGCTCCGTGGCGGCCACGCCGCTGGCGCTTTCCCACCCGGTGAAGATACTGGGGAACATCGGCGCCTTGCTGGCGGTGAGCGGGGTGACCATGATCGTGGCGCGGCGCTATGGCCAGGATGGGGACAAGACCGGATCGCTGGTCTACTATGATTCCCATTTCATATTCATTCTTTATGGCACGATCCTGACCGGCATAGGGGCGGAGACTCTGCGTCTTCTGGGGCTGGCCGCGCCTGCCTTCGGGATATATTACGTCCACCTGGTTCTGGTGTTCACCCTGCTGGTATACGCTCCCTTCTCCAAGTTCTCCCATCTCATGTACAGGTTCGTGGCCATGACATACGCGAGAATGGGCAAGCGAGAGCGGCCAGGCGGAGCTGGTTGATAACCCTCTTTTTTCCCGCATCACCGACCAATTAAAACTCAGGAGAAGTCTCATGATAAAACCATATGGCGCCGAACAGCTGAAACCTCTGTTCGTGTATGACACCAGGCGGCATAATGCCCTGGGCCAGGAAGCGGCGGGATTGCCTTCCCTGTTGGTGACCTCCCAGGCGGCGGCCAACGCCGTGATGCTGGGCGGAGGTTACTTCACTCCTCTTGCCGGATATATGAACAAGGCGGACGCTCTGGGCGTGGCGAAGGGAATGAAGACTTGCTCCGGGTTGTTCTGGCCCACTCCCGTGGTGAACATTACGGACAAGGTGGATGCGATAAACGGGGCCAAACGGATAGCCCTGCGCGACCCGAACCTGGCGGGCAATCCGATCATCGCCGTGCAGGATGTGGAAGCGGTGGAGGAAGTGACCGAAGAGGAGATGGGGGCCATGTCGAAGGGTGTGTTCGGCACGACCGACGCATCCCACCCGGGCGTGGCCACTTTCATGGCCCAGGGGCGATACATGATTTCCGGCCCCATCCAGGTGCTAAGCTTCAGCTATTTCCAGCAGGATTTTCCTGATACGTTCCGCACGGCGGTGGAGATTAGAAATGAAATCGCCGAGCATGGCTGGAAAAAGGTTGTGGGTTTTCAGACCAGAAACCCCATGCACCGGGCCCATGAGGAACTTTGCAGGATGGCCATGGAGGCCACCGGGGCCGATGGAGTCCTGATCCACATGCTTCTTGGCCAGCTCAAGGAAGGGGATATACCAGCCCAGGTGCGGGACGCGTCCATAAGAAAAATGGTGGAGCTTTACTTCCCCCCCAACACGGTGATGATTACAGGCTATGGATTCGACATGCTGTACGCAGGACCCCGCGAGGCGGTGCTGCACGCCATATTCCGCCAGAACTGTGGTTGCACCCACTTCATCATTGGGCGAGACCATGCGGGAGTGGGGGATTACTATGGCCCGTTTGACGCGCAAGCCATCTTCGACACCGATGTGCCGGAAGGCGCGCTGGAAATCGAGATCTTCCGCGCCGACCATACGGCCTGGTCGAAAAAGCTGAACCGGGTGGTGATGATGAGGGACGTTCCAGACCATACCAAGGAGGATTTTATCCTGCTGTCGGGAACCAAGGTGCGCCAGATGCTGGGCGCCGGAGAGGAGCTTCCCGAGGAGTTTTCCCGCCCGGAGGTGGCGAAGATACTGAGCGAGTATTACCAGGAGCTGGACAAACGGTGACCTTTGATATGACCAGAATCATGATCCTGGCCACCCGAAATAAAGGGAAACTGCGGGAGTTCAACCACGCCTTCGAGGGAACGGGGATAAAGTTTCAGTCGTTGCTGGAGATGGATGGAGCGCCCGACCCGGATGAAACCGGCGATACCTATGAGGAAAACGCGCTGATCAAAGCCCGGGAGATCGCCCGGCACACAGGCCAACCCACCGTGGCGGATGACAGCGGAATTGAGATTGACGCCCTGCCCGGGGAGTTGGGAGTTAAAAGCGCCAGGGTGTGGGGAGAGATGACCTATGACAAGATCAACGATATCCTGCTGG
>JAOUPQ010000106.1 GCA_029879765.1 Nitrospinota bacterium
CCAAAAGGATTTGAAGCTGGCGCAGGAGGATTATTTCTCCCGCGCCTGTTCTATCTTCACCGGCTCGTATATGCAGTAAGGCTCCTCGGCCATGTAGTCGCCACTGGACTCATAAAAGGCCCGGGCACGGCAGCCTTCGCACACTTTCTTATACTCACACACCCCGCACTTGCCCCCCAGCTTGTCCTGATCCCTCAGGTCGGCGAAAACAGAGGAGTCCTTCCAGATTTCGGAAAAGGATTGCTTTAGCACATGCCCCGCCTCCACGGGCAGATAGCCGCAGGGGAACACCTCCCCCTTGTGGGAGATGAAGCAGATGCTCTGGCCCGCCAGGCATCCTTTGGTCATGGCGGCCATGCCATGGGTCTTCGGAGAAATGGTGATCCCGTCCGCCTTGGCCCGCTGGCGCATGATACGGAAGTAATGCGGCGCGCAGGTGGCCTTGGTCTGTATCTTCCCTTCCCGGGAGATGTCGTAGAACCAGTTGAGCACGTCCTCGTATGTCTCCGCGTCCAGCATGTCGCTCTCGGCGATCTGGACCCCGCACCCCACCGGAACCAGCATGAAGATATGCAGCGCCTCCACCCCCAGGTCTATGGCGTTCTGGTACAGCTGTTTTACTTCATGGACGTTATGCTTGGCGATGGTGGAGTTGATCTGGGTCTCCATCCCCAGGGCCTGCAGGTTCTTCAGGCCCCGGATGGCCATGTCGAAGGAGCCTGGCAGTTTGCGGAACTTGTCATGGGTGGCCGGGGTGGCGCCATCCAGGGAGATGGATACGCGCTGCACTCCGCTGTCCACGATTTTCTGCGCCACTTCCGGGGTCACCAGGGTGCCGTTGGTGGCCAGCGCCACTATAAGACCCACCGACTTGGCGTAGGCGGCTATTTCATAAATGTCCGGTCGAAACAGAGGCTCGCCACCGGAGAGGACCAGGATGCACTTGCTTTCGGCGGCGATGGCGTCGATCATCCTCTTGGACTGCTCCGTGGTGAGGTCGTTCTTCATAAGCTCCTGGGCCACGTCCAGCCTGCGGCAATGGACACACTCCAGGTTGCATCCGGCGGTGGTCTCCCAGAACACCAGCCGAAGCTGATCCTGCATCATGTATTTGTGGGCCTGCCTGGGGGCGTCGCCGGAGTCCTTGATAGACTCGTAGACTTCTTTTATCACCGCGCCGCCAGGGTGGCCCCCCGGATGGCCAGGGCGCCCTTTGGCGTTATCTGTTTCCTTGTCGGACATTTACACAAACTCCATAAGTCGGCGGGCTCCGCCGCTTCCTAGTATTAAACCTGTGATTTGGCCAAAAGCCTTTCCGGCACCGGGAAATCCTCCCCTTTGGCTTTCAGCTCCGCGCGGTCCGCGGCAGTGATCCCACACTCTTCGTCGCTGAGGTAGCAGGCAGGGTCCGGCGCAGTGGGGTCGTTATACACCAGATCCGCCCGCACTCGCAGGGCGCCGCCGCACATTCCCAGGAACTTGCACTTGGTGCATTTGCCTTTCAGGTGCTCCAGCCGGTTCTTCAGCACGTTCATCACAGGGTCGGAAGTGTCCTGCCATATGTCGCCGAATTTCCGCTCCCGCACATTGCCGAAGGAGTGGTGCATCCAGAACTGGTCTCCATGGACATTTCCCAAAAAATCCACATCAGCGAAAGAGACGCCGGAGGAGTATCGTCCCCCACCGTTCCATTCCAGTTGTTTTTTAACTTCCTCGGCCAGTTGGGGATTTTTCTCCAGCAGCTTGAGGTACAGGTATGGGCCGTCCACATGGTTGTCCACCGTCAGGATGTCCTTGTCCAGGCCGCGCTTGTGATAATCCGCAGTGCGCTCCAGGATGATATCCATGGCGGCGCGGGTCTCCTCGTGGGTCAGATCCTCGCTGGATATGGCGTCCCCCCGGCCTGCGTACACCAGGTGATAGAAGCAGGCGCGCTGGATGCCGGTTTCCTCGATAAAATCGAAGATTCCGTGCAGGTTTTCGAAGTTATGGCGGGTCAGCGTCAGGCGCAGGCCCACTTTCTGGCCCACGGCCACGCAGTTCTTGAATCCGCGCATCGCCTTCTCGAAAGCGCCGTCCTTGCCGCGGAATTTATCATTCACCTCGCCGATGCCGTCGAGGCTGATACCGATGTAGCTGAACCCGATTTCCTTGAGGCGGCCAGCGGTTTTCTCGTCAATCAACACACCGTTGGTGGAAAGAGTCAGCCGAAGCCCTTTCTGGCGGGCGTGGGTGGCCAGTTCCCAGATATCCTTGCGCACCAGCGGCTCGCCGCCGGAGAGCAGAAGCGCCGGGATCTGGAACTCCGCCAGGTCGTCTATCAGTTGCTTTCCCTCCTCGGTGGAAAGCTCGCCTTCATAGGCTTTCTCCTCCGAGTCGCTATAGCAGTGGACGCAACGCAGGTTGCAGGTTCTGGTGACGTTCCAGGCGGTGACGGGTTTTCGCTCGCTGGCGGCCTTGGGCACCTGATGGGCGTTGGGCCTGGCTTTCATGCCATGGGACTGCTTGCCATACCGTATGGCGTCCCCTTCGTTTTCCGTGGCGCAATAAAGATGGGAAATTCCGATCATCTACTCAAATCCTTACAGTTGCTTTTTTACTTAGAAAGCGGCGTTGGTGACGCTTGGGCCGCCCGGGTGTGATCCACCTGTTCTTTTTATAGCCTACCATTTTGGTAGGGAACTAACAAGAATGATTGTGGCGGGCCGATATTTTTCCGTTTCCGGAGCGCTAGCCCTTGTCGGCGCCGGGGAAGGCTTCTGTAGCGGACCCATTGCTATCTCTGCTATATGGATGGGGTTCTATGAAAGAAAATCCATGCGCTTTCCAGCAGGAAGTGACTTGAAAAATTAGCATAATCCGGGAATCTTTCGCGGCGGAAGGAACTCTTATCATTTGCGGCAAGATTGAGAATGGTAAACCGGACGTATGTTCCGGGATTCAGCGAACGGGGGGTTGCAAGGCCCGGATCGGGAATGCCTGTGATGTACGAAACACAAAAGGATATGTAAGTATCTGTATACACTTATGTTAGTGTGATGCTGTCCAGGTCTGGAGTTACTGGGAAAGCGCTTTATAGGGAAAATGATTTATATTTGTCGCTCTCTTTGAGGCATTAGGTTGGCTCAAAAAACCTTCCGATAAACCGGCAGGAAACGGGCAACGGAAAGTTCAGACGGTTATTTGATAAAAATACCTGAAAAAGAGTCGTAAAACCGGTGACAAATGGGCAAAATCAGTGTATAAGTTTAGCTTGCTTGTTCCCTCTTCCATACCCGATTGCCGATTTGCGCGCAGACGGTGATAGAAGGCGGCTCAAGCGAATCATAACAGGGAAAAATCCATTTGACGTCTTTGCAGAATGACTAACAAAAAAAACAGTGCGAGAGGAAAAGCATGACTACACAGACACCAAAGATTTATTACACCGCGGTTGACGAGGCGCCAGCGTTGGCGACATACTCATTGCTGCCGATTATCCAGGCGTTCACCAATGGGGCGGGATTCGCCGTCGAAACAAAAGACATCTCTCTTTCGGGAAGGATAATAGCCAACTTTCCCGAAAAGCTGACCGAAGGCCAGAGGTTGCCCGACGCGTTGACAGAGCTTGGCGAACTGGCCAAGACACCGGAAGGCAACATCATAAAGCTGCCCAACATCAGCGCCTCGCTCCCCCAGCTTAAAGAGGCGATCAAGGAGCTGCAGGAAAAAGGATACAACCTGCCTGACTATCCGGAAAATCCCAAAAACGACGAGGAAAAGGATATCAAGGCAAGATACGCAAAAGTGCTGGGAAGCGCCGTCAACCCCGTCCTGAGGGAGGGCAACTCCGACCGTCGGGCCGCCGTGGCGGTGAAGGAATACGCCAAGAAAAACCCCCATCGGATGGGCAAATGGAGCTCTGCCTCCAAATCCCATGTGTCCACCATGAGCGCCGGGGATTTTGCCTCCAACGAAAAATCCACCACCATGGCCGAGGCCACCACCGCTAAAAGCGAGTTTGTGGACGCCGCCGGAAAGGTTACCGTCCTGAAGGAGAAGCTGGCCCTGCAGGCAGGAGAGGTGATCGACGGAACCTTCATGAGCAAAAAGGCTCTAACAAAGTTTCTGGCGGAGCAGGTGGAAGACGCCAAGGCCAAGGGGGTGCTCTTCTCCTTGCATATGAAAGCCACCATGATGAAGATCTCCGACCCGGTGATTTTCGGCCATGCCGTCCGGGTTTTCTATAAGGATGTGCTGGAGAAACACGCCGACACCATCAAAGAGCTGGGCGTCAACGTGAACAATGGCATTGGCGACCTTTACTCCAAGATGAAAGGCCTGCCCGAGGCGAAGCAGAAGGAGATCGAGGCGGACATCCAGGCTTGCTATAAAAACCGGCCTCCCCTGGCCATGGTCAACTCGGACAAAGGAATCACGAACCTGCATGTGCCCAGCGATATCATCATCGACGCCTCCATGCCGGCCATGATCCGCGAGTCCGGCCAGATGTGGGGTCCGGATGGAAAACTGGCCGACACCAAGGCTGTGATCCCCGACCACAGTTACGCCAGCCTGTATCAGGCGACCATAGATAATTGCAGGGAGAACGGCGCCTTCGATCCTTCCACCATGGGAACCGTGCCCAACGTGGGGCTGATGGCGCAGAAAGCGGAGGAGTATGGCTCTCATGACAAGACATTCGAAGCTCCCGGCGCCGGGACCATCCGGATCGTGGACGCGGCGGGAAAAACGATAATCGAACATTCCGTGGAGGAAGGTGATATCTGGAGAAGCTGCACGGTGAAGGACGCCCCCATCCGCGACTGGGTAAAGCTTGCCGTCACCCGCGCCAGGGCCACCGGCGCCCCGGCGGTGTTCTGGCTGGACAAAGCCCGGGCCCACGACGCGCAGCTTATCGAGAAAGTGAACAGGTATCTGAAGGATCACGATACCTCGGGCCTGGACATCTCCATCATGCCAGTGGCCCAGGCGGCCAAGCACTCGCTGGAAAGAATGCGGGCTGGCAAAGACACCATCTCCGTCACCGGCAACGTGCTGAGGGATTATAACACCGACCTGTTCCCCATCCTGGAGCTGGGCACCAGCGCGAAGATGCTTTCCATCGTGCCCCTGATGCAGGGGGGAGGGCTGTTCGAGACCGGCGCCGGCGGCTCTGCGCCGAAGCATGTGCAGCAGCTGCAGGAAGAAGGCCACCTGCGCTGGGATTCTCTAGGCGAGTTTCTGGCCCTGGCCGAGTCTCTGGAGCATCTGGGCAATTCCACCGGCAATGAGAAAGCCAAATTATTCTCCAAGACTCTGGGGCAGGCCAACGCCAAGTTCCTGGACAGCAACAAGTCCCCCTCCCGCAAGGTCCATGAGCTGGACAACCGGGGCAGCCATTTCTACCTGGCGCTGTACTGGGCCCAGGCCCTGGCCGCCCAGACCGATGACAAGGAACTGGCTGAGCGTTTTGCCAAGGTCTCCAAGGATCTGGCGGACAACGAGAGCAAGATCGTGGAGGAGTTGAACGCCGCCCAGGGCGCCCCGGTGGATATCGGTGGGTACTACCGCCCGGAATTCGACAAGGTGTCCAAGGCGATGCGCCCCAGCGCCACCCTCAACGCGATTGTGGACGCCATCTGATCCGGGAATAGAGACTGAACCGGATCGTTTGTTGATTGATTGATCAGGCGCGTCCGTGGGGGCCAGAACGGCTTCCCGGACGCGCTTTTTTTTCGCTAGCAGTCCTGCGGTTGATCTGTTGCCATAAGTCGCAAGGTATGTTTTACTTAGGGGCGATAGAAGCAAAAACATATGGGAGCCAGAACAGATGGAAAACACAATAAAGCTTGTAGGCCGAATCATGATCGCGGGGCTTTTCGCCTGGGCCGCCATCCGGGAGGTCATGAACCCCGCCCAGATCATGAGCGGGGTCAAGTCCTCCGGCCTGCCGGCGCCGGGTCTTTTCTTCGTCATCATCCTGGTGCTGCTGGTGGCCAGTTCGGCCATGGTGATCGCCGGATATCGGGCGCGGCATGGGGCGCTGGGGCTGCTGGTGATTTTTCTGTTGGCCACCTTCGTGCTCAAGATTGATATAGGAGGAGGGAGCCTGGGCTCCTTGTTTGGCGGGAGGGATTACGGCCCCCTGTTGAAGAACCTGGCCATTGCGGGAGGGCTGCTGTATATCTACGCCGCAGGAGCGGGAAAAATCGGGATGAACAAGGGATAAGCGGGGGGCTACGCTCCGCCCAGAAGGGAAGTGGAGGAGATGAGCCCCGCCGGTTTGCCGTCCACTTCCACAATCAGGTGTTTGACCCCGGACTTTGCCATCTGCGCCCTGGCTTCGAATATGGAACTGCTCCCGGGAATCATATAGATCTCCGGGCTCATTATCTCTTCAACCATCACTGCCGATGGATCCCGCTCAACCGCCACTACCTTGGTGACTATATCGTTCTCGGTGACTATGCCGATCATTTTTTCATCGTTATCGATGATCACCACGCTGCTGACCTCATGGGTTTCTATCATCTTCGCCGCGTCAATCACCGAGGAGTTCTTGGCGGTTTTTACGATGTCCTTGTTCATTAGATCCTTCACGGCCAGGAGCGTGTTTACTGACGACATTTGGCACCACGATTTATAATAGGTTGATAATTCGAATTATTCTAATACATTTCCGGGTTGCGGGCAACAGCTTAAATCGAATAGGAACCGGACACCCCAATGCCCCACCACCTTGTTACATAAGCTCTTCTGGCTCATATCCACTGAATACGGAAAAATCGGATCCAGGAAAAATATTGTGGCTTTCCTCCAGTTTCTCAAGAAAAACGGTGTCTATCGCGCCAGACAATATCTGCTCACGCAGACTGTTGAAATTTCCCAGGTGCTCCTCCACCCGACGGGTGGCGTATCCGCTCATGGCGCCGGTTTTCATCATGAATGGCCAGTCGCTGCTTTGCGCCAGCAACAGCTCCCTGGCCCCCTGGTCCAACGCTCTTTTCAATACCGGATCCGCCCCGGCGTATTTCCGCGCCAGCTCGCCCATTCGCCCCGCGGCCTTGTGCAGATGGATATATATCCAGTCGTTGGATTTATCCAGCCACATCTGGGAATGCCCTCCCAGGCCCCACGAAGAAGAGGCGACCGAGGCTTTATCCAGATTCGGATGGCGTTTAAGATAATCGTGCGCCGTCACCAGCTCCAGCCCCTCATGACTGGCGGCAATGCGGATCAACTCCTCAAGGAAATCCACCCCCTCGTGCCACCAGTGGCCGAAAAGCTCCGCGTCAAACGGGGCCACGAAAAGGGGCGGCCTGCTGTCCATACCTTCGGCGGCCTGGGCCTGGCGCAAACGGGATTGAACAAAATCGGACGCGTGCTCTTTGGCCAGGGCTCGCGCCCTATCCATGTTATACAGGTCCTTCTCGCCATGTCCGCCGGTGATCCTGTGGTACTTCATCCCGGTCATTTTTCTGTGTCCGTAGGGCGCCAGGTACTCCTCCAAATGCTCCAGCGGCAGCTCATAGCCCTGATCCCGGTAAAAATCGCGATAATCAGGATGGCCGGGATAGCCTGAATTAGGATTCCATATCTGGCGGCTGGACTCCAGATCCCTGCCGAACACAGCTATCCCCTGGTCCGCCGAGACCGGGGCCATGGTCCCGAAGGGAGGGGCGGGTCTGGCCGAGAGCAAACCATGGGCGTCCACAAAGAAATACTCTATTCCCTCGTCCGCCAATATTTTGTCGAAGCCAGGCTCGAAGCCACACTCCGGCAGCCAGAACCCGGCTGGCCGTCGGCCGAACAGCTTCTTAAAATAATCGATGGCGATTCGGATCTGCGCCAGCGCCGTTTGCCGGTTCATCATCAGCGGCAGGTACGCATGGGTGGCGCAGGTGGTGATCAGGGCGATGGAATCCGATTCCCACAGCCTCCTGAAAGCGGACAGCAGATCTTTGTTATATTGTTCCTCGAACAGATATTCAGCTTTTTGAAACCATTCCAGATACATCCGGGCCACCGGAGCAAGCTCGGCGTGGTTCGAAAGTCTATCGACTTCCTTGCTGGCCAGGGCGATGGATCGTTCCAGATGATCGGCATACCGGGCCATCAGCAGTGGATCCTGCAACATCTCGCATAACGTGGGGGAGAGGGATACGGTCAACCGGAAGGGGATCCTTTCGCCCTGCAGGCGGTCGAAAGTCTCCAGGAGGGGAAGATATGTCTCCGTGATCCCCTCGAAGAGCCAATCCTCCTCCAGGGCCGCTTTCAAGTCTGGCCGCCGGACGAAGGGAAGATGGGCGTGGAGCATCAAAAGCAGATATCCCTTGGGCTCCATGGTGGGGTGGGGCGATTTGGGCAATGGGACAGGTGCGCCAGGAAAGCCCTAGCGCACGATCCTGATTTCGCGGGAGATGGTGATGTCCGTTTCCAGATTGTCCCCCTCCTTCAGTATGGTCCGTATCGGTATTTCCGTCACCCCTTCGCGCAGCAAAATCTTGGCTGTAAAGAACCCTTCCGGCCCCACTTTGATCTCCCGCGATCCCAGGACGATGGTGGAGCCGGGCGCCGCGCCCCCGTATAAGGTCAGCTCGGTATTCAACCACAGGTGTTTTGTTCGCTCATCCGAATCGGATTCGAACACACCGGAAAAACCGGCCCCGGACAAACGCCCCGCCTGGGCCATCGCCTCTTCGTCGGTCAGATTCCAGCCAAAGGGGGAACCAGGGGCCACCACTGCGGCGGCCAGCTCTATAAGATGAGACAATCCTTCGGCCGATATCCCCGCCATCTGCGGCCCAGGGAGGGTGACCTTGTTTGAAAACGCCACAGGACAAAAGCGCCCCTCGTTATCCACAAGACCAATGGCGGCCCTATACTCCCGCTCCGCTTTGGGCAGGTCCGCATGGATGGATCCAATTCCGGATTCCACCGGGAAGTCGTAATAGAGAGAAGTATCCGACACACCTCCGGCGGTCACGTCATATACCCGGACCAGCCAGCGGTTCAGGCTCCAATGCTTGCCCAGCGCCTTTTGCGCCTCGTCCGCAGACAGAGGCGCCACTTCCCAGTAAATGTATATGGCTCCGGCGCCCTTGGACAAAGAGGTGATGCCAGTCTCGCCATACCGGCCCGGCAATTCATTGGAAACCGCGGGAGCCTGTACGTAATCTTCCTTTTCATCGGGAGAAAAAAACTTCTTCACATCCGGTTTGATTTCCCATTTGGAATCCACTTTCGGAGTTGCGACGGCCTTGGGAGTTGCGACGGCCTTGGGAGTTGCGACGGCCTTCGGAGTGGCGGCGGCCTTCGGAGTGGCTGCGGCCTTGGGAGTTGCGACGGCCTTCGGAGTGGCTGCGGCCTTCGGAGTGGCTGCGGCCTTCGGAGTGGCTGCGGCCTTCGGAGTGGCGGCGGCCTTCGGTTTGGCTACGGCTTTCGGTTTGGCTACGGCTTTCGGTTTGGCTGCGGCTTTCGGTTTGGCTGCGGCTTTCGGTTTGGCTACGGCTTTCGGTTTGGCTGCGGCTTTCGGTTTGGCGGCGGAT
>JAOUPQ010000347.1 GCA_029879765.1 Nitrospinota bacterium
GGATGACCCAAAAACACGCTGAACCTCTGCAGCATCCCCATTTCCACGGTGATAAAGCCGAACCCGATACATGCGAAAAATATGGTCGCCCCATTCACAAGCTTCCTGCCGGAATCCTTTGCCGCCGGGCGCAGGGGAATCACGATGGTCATCACCGTAAGGAAAAGTGATATCAAGAAGATATTGAAAAGGGTTAAGCCAGCGGTGATATTACCCGCGATTACGCCGTTTTCCTCATGCCTGTTAAACGACATGGTTTGTGCCGCATGTATGATCGCAAAAGGATTGCTTAAGCGAAGCAGGTTGAAAAAGAACGGTTTGTCATCAGTAGGGGGACTCAGATCAATAGCCGTGCCAAGGCTTATACTGTTCAGCTCATCCACGCTTTTCGCTTTTAGTATTCCCCCGATAAGCCCTCCCGGGGGGGGGCCACTGGGCGCGATTATCCAGCGATACTGATATTTATCCATGGCCGCATTCAAGGCCTGAATATCCGCCTGGTCGAATGGTTTCATGGATATGATGATAGTGGAAAGCCATCCCTGCTCGGCCAGCGCTATATGGTTTCTTGGATTTTCAACTCCCTTTCCTATCAAAGCGGCCATAGCCAGGCTCACCGCCCTCCCCGTTTCGTCCAGGTTGTTTTTGTTGAACCAGCGGCTGACTGTAAATACACCATCCTCGTTCAAGCGGCTAAGGAAACAGTCCCACCCTTCCAGTGTGTAAAGTGAGTTCTCGCTAAGAGTGAAGGCGCCGGCGCCTGTGGAGGCCCATGTGTCCACCAGGCTCATTTGGATCAAATCGAATTTGCCATCATACCGCCGAAACCAGCTTCTGGCCTCATCGTTGACCAACTTCACACCTTTAATATTTCTGATCCCGGAGAAGTTTGCGAAAACATCGTACTTGCTGTGCAGCTTGATGAAAATGGGATTCACGTCCACACCGGTTATGTCATTGAATCCAAAATAGTGGGCGGATAGAATGTCCCTTCCCCCACCCACGCCAATCACCGCCGATTTCTCCTTTTTCCTCGGCAGGTTATAGGCCAGAGTTGTGATATCGTATTGCAGAAACACCAAACCGTTTTTATCGCCGTTGAAGCCGTACATCGCTGTGCCAGCGCTGTTATCAATCTCCAACAGGCTTTGCTCAATCCTCCATCCCAGCGTAAAAAATACCTGAGAAGGACCCCACATGAAAGGTTGCGACATGCCGCTATATTTCAGTTGGATATTTGAAAAGGAATTCCATTCGGAAAATACAATTCTATCTTTTTTCAATATCTCGCCCTTGCCCACTATCGGCTCAAACCCCCTGGGAGCGAAGGAATTGAACAATCCAAATGCCAGGGCCACCACAAGAACGGTTTTAGGTCTTCTGGTCACCTTCTTTAGCCAATCCTCCTCAATGTTTGAAGGAGTATCCAGGATCGTAATGTGCCTGTTAAAGAATAAAGCTCCCATGGCTGTGATAGCCCCGATCAGGAATATGGCGGCATATGCCGTGGTGGTGTTCAACAGTGCAAACGCCCCTATGCATCCTGCCGCTGCCCCCAGAAGATCCACCCCATACACCTTGCCGATAGGATAAGGGCTTTGGGTGAGGGCCAGGCTAACGGCTATACCCGAGAACACATATGGCCCGGCAAGGATCAGCGCCATCTCCACCCAGACCAGCGCCGCGCTGCCCGAGGAGAAACCGGAAATGGCCAATGTGGTCTGGATCAGAAACGATATACATATTGCAAGGGCGAAAAGTGTGGAGTTTCGTGACAGATGCTCCGAAATATTCCCCCCGGAATAATATTCCCGGTGATAATACACCCACACTGCCCCGGCGGTAAGCCCGAACATCGCCATGCTTATGGTGAAGAACGCCAGATAATACCAGGTGACCACAGACAGGATGCGGGTTTGCACTATCTGTAACGCAAGGGTGGAGAAAGTCACCAGAAATACACCGGCGTAAAAGTTAAAACCGGGCTTTGTTTCACCAGTCGTCATACAGTCATACTCCCTACTTTTAGTGTGCTTTTCACGTAGCCATTGATTGTAACCTTTATTTCATTTCAGGACTTTTAAAAAACAAAACATTCCATCAATCTCCGGGGAACACCTAAATTATAGGTATGGAGGGGAGGCGGAAAGTGTTTTGAGGCGCAGCCGATGATAATCGAAACAATCGATATCCTGGGAGGGGTGGACCGGGGTGGGCGGATTGAAGGTGTGGAGCGTATCTCCCTGTCCATGGGCCAGGTGGCAAGCGTCGTGGGCCCCACCGGGTCCGGAAAGACCGCCCTTATCACCGATATTGAGCTTTTCGCCAATGGTGACACACCTACAAAAAGAAAAATCCTGATCAACAATGCCCCCCCGCCGCAGGAGTGGATCGACAGGCCGTCATGCAACCCCGTCGCCATCATCACGCAACACACCAACTTCCTGTCCGACCTGCCGGTA
>JAOUPQ010000107.1 GCA_029879765.1 Nitrospinota bacterium
CTCGAACAACCCCCCATGGGAAAGGATCAGGCGGTCCATGAAATCGTACAGCCACTTGTCGATTCGGGTCAGCGCCTGCACCTGAAGCTTCAAAAAGCGGTTCAGCGCAATGAGCACCAACAGGTAGACCAGAAGCCTGGTAATGGAATCGAGCACGGGGATGACGTTGCTCCAGCTTTCGTGGCGCACGAAATCCAGCAGCCCCTCCCCCATGCTGGTGATAAACTCATACTCCAGCTCGGCGTACCAGTTTACGAAAATGATCAGCGCCAGCAAGGTGGCCAGGGCTTCCAGATTCGCCTTCAGGTTCAGGTGGCGCTCCCGCAGCCAATCCACCCCCTGCCCCATCGCCTTTTCCGCCTGGTTCAGGTATTCCGATTCAAACTTGAAGAATCTATTGATAAAAAGCGCCACCAACAGAACAAGAGCCAGCTTGATTAACAACAAAAAGAAGGAGAGAATCATCCCCACATATCACCCTTGACCAAATAGTTCATCATTTGCATCATTTTTCTAACCAACTTATTTCTGTCATTATTATCTTTCCATTTCTACAATGCAATCTGAAATGGCTTTTGCGGTGTATCCGCTTGACACATGACCGGCGCCGATGCAAAATCACGGTTGCAACCAAGGAAATTCAAATTTCGGCCAGGAGCATATGGCAATGAGGGAAATAGACGTTTCACAAATCACCGAAGCGGTGGCCCGGATGAGCCAGTCCGCCAACACAGACCTGGGCCAGGATGTGATCCAGGCTTTCGAGCGGGGCCTGCGGACGGAGGAATCCGACACCGGCAAGGCTATCTTCAAGGCGCTGATCCAAAACGCCATGATCGCCAGGGATGAAAAGGTCCCCATGTGCCAGGATACCGGTTTTGCCGTGGTGTTCGTGGAGCTGGGGCAGGATGCGCATCTGGTGGGCGGCTCTTTGGAAGCGGCTATCAACGAAGGGGTTCGCCTGGGGTATGAAGAGGGATATCTTCGCAAATCGATATGCGATCCCTTCACCCGCGCCAACACCCGGGACAACACCCCCGCCGTGGTGATCACCGAGATTGTGGATGGGGACAAGATAAAACTCACCATGGCGCCGAAAGGTGGCGGTTCGGAAAACATGGCTCGAGTCACCATGCTGACTCCTTCCGGGGGAAAGAAGGCGGTGATGGACTTTATCGTGCAGCGCTGCCAGGAAGCCGGCTCCAACCCGTGCCCGCCGGTGATAGTTGGCGCGGCGGTGGGGGGGACCCCGGAAAAGGCGGCCATACTGGCCAAGAAATCGCTATTGCGCCCCGTAGGCGCCCCGAGCCCGGATCCGGAACTGGCCCAGATGGAGCAGGAGCTTTTGACACGAATCAACAACCTGGGCATGGGCCCGCAGGGGCTGGGGGGGCGCAACTACGCCCTGGCCGTCCACCTGGAAAAACACCCGTGCCACATCGCCACTTTGCCGCTGGCCGTGCAGATCTGCTGCCACGCCAGCCGCCACAAGGAGATAACGCTATGAGCGATATAATCAAGCTCACCACACCGCTATCGGAAGAAGTGGTGGCCTCCCTCAAGTCGGGGGATCAGGTGCGCATCAGCGGAGAGCTGTATACCGCCCGGGACGCGGCGCACAAAAGACTGGTGGATCTGCTGGACCAGGGAAAACCCCTCCCCTTCGACATCAAGGGCGCCGTGATTTACTACGTCGGCCCATCGCCCGCCAAGCCGGGGCGCGTGGTCGGCTCCGCCGGACCCACCACCAGCTATCGGATGGACGCCTACGCCGAGAGGCTGATGGAGGTGGGGATGAAAGGAATGATCGGCAAGGGGAAACGGGCGCCGGACGTGGTGGAGGCTATGATGAAACATAAGGCGGTATACTTCGCCGCCATCGGGGGCGCCGCCGCGCTGATCGCCCGGTCGATAAAAAGCGTGGAAGTGGTGGCCTACGAGGATCTGGGCCCGGAGGCTGTGCGCCGGATGGTGGTGGAGGACTTCCAGGCGGTGGTGATCAACGATATCCAGGGCGCCGATCTGTACCAGATGGGGCAGGAAAAATATCGGATAGCCTAGACCCATATCCTTGCCCGCCTATGGCTGGAGGGGGTGATCTGGCCTGATCTGCCCTGACCTAAAGGCTCATCCCTATGATGAAGGAACCCTGGTAGTAGTCCATTTTGGACATTTCGTTGCCGGGATTGGTTCCCCCGATCCATCGCCAGTCCAGCCCCACGTTCACAACTCCCAGGAAGTTGAGAAAAGCCCCCACGTTCACAAAATATCCTGTGGTCATGGAGTTGCTGTTTCTGGCGCCTGCGCCTTCGTTCACACCCAAGGCCACGCTCATGATCTCCAGCCCGGTCCCCACATATGGCCGCACAAAGCCTCTCCCATCCCCCAGATACATCCTGGCGCCCAGGGCGATTTCCTGCACATCCAGGTTGGTGTCCAGGTTCACTTTGGAGGCGGAGTCGCGAGTGCCCAGAAGCCCCACATTCAGGCTGACGGGCCAGTCGTCCTTGGTGAAATCAAAATCCACACCCAGGGTGTAGGCTTCCACGGTTCCGTTGGTCTGCCAGCCGCTGTCCACCATTTTCCTGGTACCCACCAGCACGTTGATGTTGGAGCTGGGCTTGGCGGCGCTGGGGGAAGCGGCGCACAGCAGCAGAATCACCGCGGCCAGCGCTGCGGATATATTTTTTACGCAAGAGATTCTCATCCTTAGGATCACCTTTGTTGAATTATTGGTTCTGGATTATACAACATAATCGACAACAGTCCAGCGAACAGAGAATCCCATCTCTGGCGGAGCCAGGGCGCGGGAGGCGCATTCCGGTCTTGCGCCTGCCCACGAATCCTCCGGGCTAAACCATCCAACCGATTGTCTTAATGCAGCCCCCCGCCCAGCGTCAGGCCAAACCGGACATAGCTGCCGCTTTTGTCATATTCAAGTTTCCCCGCTCCCACCGCAGTTACATCCAGCCCCAGGTTCACGTATTTTCCCAATTTGAACATGATCCCTGCGTTGGCAAAACCTCCCACGGTGTCTCCGACATTTTCGGTCTCCTCTCGCCTGTCCCGGTCCCATGTCCGGTTTGCTGACAGGACAGCCACTCCGCCGGAGATGTATGGCCGCACCGAACCAGTTTTTGTGAAGTAATATCTTGGGCCAAACTCGGCGGTGCTCAGGGAGAATCTTTCGTTATGCATATCCCCCCCCTTTCCGTAGCTGGCGTTATAGGCGCCCAGGTACAGGTTTATGGGCCAATCCCGATGTCCGAAATCCAGAGCCAGCCCACCGGCCACCAGAACATCCTCATCGTTGTTTTTCCAGCCGGAATCCTGCATCGCCTGCCCTCCCAGATACAGGCTTATATTGCCATCCCACTGATTAATGAAGGATTCCTTCCTGCTTTTCACAACCGGTTTCTTCTCTCCTTTTTCAGGCAGGGATCCTGTCTGGGCTTGTGTTTCCGCTGGCGGCTGGATCTGCTCTTCCATCTCATGGGCTATTGCGGGAGTGACCCACAGGGAAAAGGCGCCCGCCAGGGCCAACGGGATTATCAGGTTTCTCATAACGATCTCCATAAACAGCGTTCGCTTGGTATAGTCCAACAGAGCTTGCCAGGGGCTTGGTGATCCTTGGCGCCTCTATACTAATAATACGGACCAAGCTGGAAAATAGCGAACGGGGGGGGGTATTTATGAGAAACCCCCAAAGACAGCCCACGCAATCCTCCACCCCAGGGGCGGCGCGATGGTGATGGCTATTCGGTCATCTCTTCCCGGTGGGCGTCGAACCAGCATGTATAGTCCTCCCCCTTAAGAAGCCCCAGGTAAGTGCGCATCTCGTCATCGAAAAATGTCAGGGGACTCTCCATTTTGGTCTTTAGCAAAAGCTTGTCGAAATTCTCCTCCCAGCTTTTATCAGGTGGAAAATCATCCTGCTCCTCGCCATTCATGTACTTTTCGAAATTGGTCATATCCCAGCAGAAAAACTCGCGGCACACATCAGGCCGATTTTCCCATACCACGCAGCGAAACATCGATTTCTTCTCCAGGAACATGCAGCGCCCGCCATACTTGTCCGTTTCGATGTGGCAGCTCGGCCCCACGGGGTTGGGGTTCTGCAAAAACAATGTGGCGAACTCCTCATTGTCCTTTTTCAGCCCCAGGCGGCCATGAAAGGCGTCGAAATCCATCCGCAGGATCGGCACCACGGAAGAGCAGCAGCATGCCCCGCACGACATGCAGGCGATGGAGCGCCAGTTCTTTTTCAGTATTTCGGAAGGCTGCTGGGCCGGGGACTCCCGGAACTTCTCTATCAGGAGAGGATGTGGCTTTATCAACTTGTCTATTTTCATGCTTTTCTGTTCATTTTTCTCAAATTCCGCTTATTTTAATATTCCATAACCGTTTTTCATAATAAAATCGAAGAAGATGCGTTCCAATGCATCTGGAGCAACGAAGGACCTGGAGGGAGATTCATAGCTTGGACCGATACACGGCAAAAAGAAGGCGAATGGTGGAAGAACACGTCTGTAAAATGGGCGTGAGCGACGAGAGAGTACTGGAGGCCATGAGGCTGATTCCCCGCCATCTGTTCGTGGATCCGGCCCTGGCCCACAGGGCGTATGACGACTGGGCGGGGCCGATAGGCTCTGGACAGACCATCAGCCAGCCATATATGGTGGGAATGCTGGCCCAACACGCGACGCTGACCGGCACGGAAAAAGTGCTGGAAATAGGCACAGGCTCCGGATACCAGACTGCGGTGCTGGCCTCTTTGTCGGACACGGTATACACCATGGAGCGTTTCAATTTTCTCTCCAACTCCGCCAGGAAAATATTCAACGAGCTAAACTTCAAGAACATCGTGTGCATGGTGGGAGACGGCTCCAGCGGAATGCCCTCCCAGGCGCCCTTCGATGCCATAGTGGTGACGGCGGGTTCGCCCCGCATCCCGGAGCCGCTGGCGCTGCAACTGGCCGAGGGAGGACGAATGGTCATTCCGGTGGGAGACGGGGAAGAGCAAAGACTTTGCGTGGTCACCCGCCAGGGGGAAAGGTTCCAGGTATCCAAAAAGCAGCCTTGCTCCTTCGTTCCGCTGGTGGGGAAGCACGGCTGGGACCACAAGAGCGCCTGACCCCGGAGTGATGCTATATTCAAAGCCACCTAATTTTATTAAAGGCAAGGCTTACTGGATCAGGTCTTTACACAAGACACACTCCACACACCCCGCTCACCTTGCATATTGCCTAGCAATATCAGACACTTACTATTGAACCCTTGACATGCCCCCAAAAATTAATCAAAAATATATATTCTAATTAAGATAACAGATACATACAGATGATGAATAACCAGCGAGCGCGGACCCTGTACGCAGGCCGATTGGCGGCGCTGACAGACATGATGGCAGGTGGCGTGGCGGCGGCCGCCCTGTGGACAGTGGCGCCCCATGAGCATATCGCCGCGTGGCTGGCGGCGATCCTGGCGGCGGCTATGGTCCGGCTGTATATGTCCATCAAGCTGGGGCGGCTCAGGCGCCTGGGCGAAGGATTGGCCATCTGGCGCCGGATCTTTGTCCTCCTGATGCTGCTGCGCGGGGCCGTGTGGGGAGCGGGAGGATATTTCTTCTTTCCACCTGACGATATCGCCGGACAGATGTTTCTGTTTTTACTGATCCTTGCCGTATGCGCCCAGACTGTCTCCGCCCATCCTGGCCTCTGGCTGGAGAACCTGGGTTTCTCCCTGCTGGCCCTTATGCCCATGACATCCAGATGCGTCATGCCCGGCGAGCCGCAGGGCATCGCCATGGCGGTGGGGGCCTGGACTCTTCTGGTCATGCTGCTTTTTTCGGCCAGGGGGCTGGGGCTGGAGGAGCCTTCCCCTCCAGCGGAGAATAAGACAGAGGAGCCTTTGCTCAAAAACCTGCTGAACCACGCCGGGGAGAGCATTTTTATCATCAACGCCCCCACCGGGCGGATCATTGAAGTCAACGAAACCGCCTGTGTGACATTGGGATACACCAGAGAAGAACTCTGCTCTATGGAGGTCAGGGATCTGGAGGTGACCTTTTCCAAGGACAGAACCTGGGAATCACATGTTGAGGAAACCCACAAACAGGATAGCAAAGTCTTTGATGGTATTCATAAAAGGAAGGACGGCTCCCAGTTTCCCGTGGAAGTGAATGTGAAAAACATCAGGGAGAATGATTTAGAGTATATTGTGGCCTTCGCCAGGGACGTTTCCGAGAAAGAGAAAATCGTGGAACGGCTGGCGGACAGCGAAAAAGAGCTGAACACCATCCTGGAGAGCCTCCCCATTTCCATCATGATCTTCGACGAGGAAGGATTGATCGACTATTTCAACCTGGCCTCCTCGGACTGGTATGGGATCCCCGCCACCGAGGCCATGGGGAATCCGGAGCCGGATATCTGGGCCAACCATGAACAGAGGGATCATTTTTACTCCCTGCTGCAAAAACGCGGATACGTGGGGGACTTTGAGGCGGTGCACCACATGGCAGGAGGCGTGCAGCAATGGGTGCTGGTCTCCGGGGTAAAGATCCTGTTAAGTGACGGGCCTGTGACCCTGGTGACCAGACGAGAGATCACTGACCTGAAAAAAACCGAGGAGGGACTGAAAGCCGCAAAGCTGAAGGCGGAGGCGGCCACGAAGCTTAAAGACCAGTTTGTATCCCTGGTTTCCCACGACCTGCGCTCCCCCCTGGGCTCCATCCAGGGCCTGGTCCGCCTGTTGCGGGGCCAATGGAGCCAGGAAGGGAAAAAAGGCCCGGAAATAATCGAGAAAGTAATAAAAGCCACCGACATGATGGTGACCATGGTGGACCAGCTTCTGGATATCAGCCGCCTGCAGACAGGAAAGATAACCCCCAGGCTGGAGCGTTTTTCCGCCCGCAATTTCATGGATGACCTCATGGAGGATTTCGATTTCCTGGCCAGCGAGAAGGGGGTGGCGCTGGTCAATGAACTGCCCCAGGAGATGTTTCTGAATGCGGACAGGGCGCTTTTGGGGGAGGTGGCGCGCAACCTTTTCTCCAATGCGGTGAAGTTCTGCTCCGATGGAAACCGGGTGGTGGTCTATAACCCGCAAGGACGGCCAGGGGTGATAGCGGTGAAGGATGACGGCGTCGGCATGGACGGATTCATCCTGGAGAACATCTTCAAGCACGAAGTGAAAACCACTTCCGATGGAACCGCCGGGGAAAAAGGAACCGGCCTGGGACTGCCCTACTGCCACAGCATCATGAAAGCCCATGGCGGCGACCTGACCGTGGAATCGGAAAAAGGGAAAGGATCCGTGTTTTATGTTGCGCTGCAGGAGGAAGGGGAAAAGGACAGGTGATTTTACCCTTCCCGTGGTGACATGATCAGAGAAGCTTTTTAGGAACAAGAATCAGGAGAACGATTCTACGAAAAATCCCTCTCCTCACTCCGCCACTTTGCGCGCCATCCCCACCAGGTGCATGTCCGAGTGGAACAGCACCCTGCGGCCCCGGTCCATCTTGGCCGCCCGCAACGCATCGAAAGCTTTCACCAGCAGATCCTCGGAGCTTTTTCCATCCTCCGGACAGGACGCCATGCCGGCCACGGGGGTTATATGCGCGTCCACGCCGTTATAGTGGAAGGGGTTTCCCTCCATTTCATCCAGGGCGGCCAGCACCGTCTTTTGCGCGCCTCCCATATCCGCCCCCGGCAATATCACCATGAACATGTCCGCGGAGTAGCGACAGATCTTCGCGCTCTCCCCCATGGTTTTTTTCAACCGGTCCGCCATCTGGGCCAGCACGTTGTCCCCCCCCTTCGGCCCCAGCTCCTTGTTCACATGCCGGAAGCCCTTCAGGTCCACCAGGGCCACCACCCCACTGGGCGTCATATCCCGGTGGCGCTCCAGCAGCGTCCGATAAAAAATGGTCTTGGTCACCGGATCAGTGAGCGATGCGGTCCTGACGCACTCCTTCATGGCGGGCATGGTGATGGCGGAGACCGTCATGGACGCCACCAGGGAAAGAACGCCGGTATCGGCCCGTTTGAAGGCCTGCGGTTTTTGCGACATCAGCCCCACCGCGCCATACACCTCCCCCTCGGCCATCATGGGCGCGCCGATGAACGAGCGCCAGATCCCCTTGTCCCCCGGAACCACGGGTGCGTTCAGGTCCGCCAGATATATGGCTCTGGCCTGGTGGATCACCCAGCCGAACCGATATTGGGTTATGGAAAAAGGCTCGTTCCCTCCCTTCTCCTCGCCGCCCAGGCTCCCCCCGTGCAGCTCATAGGCCCCGGTGCGCAGGTTGCGCACCGCCAGGGCCATCTGGTCGTGGGGGATCAGCGTCGCAAGACGAGTCCTCAAAAACCGGGTCACCTCCCCCAGGGCCATTCCCGCCCCCAGGGACTCCGCCATTTCGGAAAGCATCTTCACATCGGAGGAGTTGGCGTTCAGCCGGGAGTGTATTTTGCCCCGGACGATAAGGTCGCC
Source organism: Nitrospinota bacterium (assembly GCA_029879765.1). GTDB lineage: Bacteria > Nitrospinota_A > UBA7883 > UBA7883 > UBA7883 > JAOUMU01. The sequence goes on from JAOUPQ010000107.1 coordinate 8,491, forward strand.
CATGATGTCGGCGAACCTGGCCAGCAGCCGGATACGCTGCTCGGTGAAGATATCGGGGCTTTTGCTGTCCACCGCCAGAACCCCCATGAGCCTGTCTCCATCGAAAATCGGGGCGGCGGCGAAGGATTTCACATCCTCCACTCCGGAGTAGAACAAAAGGGTGGAGGCTTCCCCTTTTAGCGTGGCGCCCGCGGGACGGCCATGCTTGGCCACCCACCCCACCAGGCCATGGCCTAGGGTAATGGTGGCGTTAGGGATGATCCTGCTCGATGGCGAGTGGCATGCGGCCATGACCAGCCGCTCCCGTTTCGGCTCCTCCACCATGAAAAGGGCTGTGGTGTGGGCGTCCATCACCTCTCCGGCCAGGCCGGCCATCTCCTCTATTTCCTTTTCATACGATCGGGGCATGTATCTTTCCATGTGAGACGCCCAGCGGCGTCGGCTTTTGGAAAGTATATCCATTATCCCACGGTGGAGAAAGGGTAAAATCACCGGCTCCGATTCACATTGACCCCGGACACACCCCACCAATAAAATAGAGACAGGCGCCGACACTGCAAGACGCGGCGCCCATCCATCTGGCTGGGGAGGAGAAGACTATGTATGTAGGGCAGGTCATGACAAGAAAAGTGGTAACCGCCACTGAAGACGATTCCCTGGACAACGCGCTCAAGCTGATGGTCGCAAAAAAGATCGCCCACCTTCCAGTATTGCGAAAAGGCGCCCTGGTGGGGATCATCTCCGACAGGGATCTTCGCACCGCGCAACATCAAAAAGACAAAAAGAAGAACACCCGCTCCAGAAACGGCGGCGGCAACGGGGGCGCCATCCTGGTCAAGGATGTGATGACCACCAACGTCCATACTTCCAGCACCACAACCCCCGTCATGGACGCGGTGAACCTGATGTTGCGCCTCGGCATCGGCGCCCTGCCGGTCATCGACTCGCAGAAGCTAAAGGGAATCGTCACCAAG
>JAOUPQ010000348.1 GCA_029879765.1 Nitrospinota bacterium
CACCACCCCTCCCCGGCGGCTATGGATGGTCTCCCTATGTTTCGCCGCCCTCTTCATGCTTCGTCCCAACGGCCTTATCCCCGCTTTCATCTTTTCCCTCATTGCCGTGGGGAGAATCTTCCTCGCATCGGATATACCCGCCATGGTGTCCAGGGCCTGGCGCATACTGGCGTTCTCCGTCCAGATCCTCGCCGTTCTGTCCGCCATGCTGGCCTTCAACCAGCAGACTTATGGCGCTCCCTTTCGTTTCTACGACACCGCCGGAGAGCATATCGGCCCCCCGGTGAAGACCGACTACCTGCAAGGCGCGCCCCCCAAGGGACGCAGCCTGATCGGCTGGATAACCCTGGCCAAGGACAACCTGATGTTCAATCTGCAGGGGGAGAATGAACTGCTGGCCGCCAACTATAAGGAGAACTTTTTGCTCCTCTTGGTCCTGGCCGTTGGCGCCCTATGGATCCCAGCCCTGGCCAGGGACAAACTGTTCCGGAACCTGTGGCTGACGGCCCTGGCTATTCTGCTGCTCCAGTTTCTGCCTACCAGAGGATTCCTGGCCCCGCGCATACAGGCCTGGGCCATTCCATTCCTCGCCTGCTTCGCGGCGGTGATGTTCCGGGATATCCTGCTGTGGATAAAAAGCGCCCCCTTGGGCGCCGGGGCCAGGGCCGCTCTGGCAGGGCTGGTGGTGATGACGCTGCTCACGGTGTCCGCCGGGCGGGGGATGGCGCATATCGACTCCATGGCTGTCAGCGAGGAGGTGGAGGTCAAGTATCAGGAACAGGCGTGGAGGAGCGCCTGCCAATCCATGGGGCAAGGGTTGCCGAAGGAGAGCGTGATAATCAGCCGCGCTCCCGCCGATTGGTTTCTTGGAGTCTGCTCCGGCCATTATGGCCTGCAGAAACCGTTGACCACCGACGCGTTCCTGGGCGTGATCAAGAAAATGCGGACCGATAACTTTTTCTACATGCCCTGGCGTCTCCCGTTTTTCCACGCCCAGGATGAGGAATGCCAGTTGGGCGAAATGCGGGGGCTGGAGGATTACACCCGGCCCTTTTTCCAGAGCGAATATTTCTGCCTGTGGAAAATCGACGCCGCAGCAATCCGGCGGGATTTCGCCTCTCGAATCGAAGAACTGCCGTAGACAATGAGATCCGTGATAAACAGAAGGAGCGTGTCGCAAGCCATCCTGCAGGTGGCCGGCTTTCTGCTGGCCCTATATGCCTGCGTCATCGTCGCCTATCTGGCTCATGGCCCGATCCGGCTGGACATGGCCCGGTTCCTCCCCCTGGAGGAGCCTTCGATTATCGACATCGGGGATTTGCGAAAACCGATCATGATTGTCGTGGCGCTGGCCATCATATACGTCGCCGCGCATGCCCTGCGGGCAAGGGTGGAAGAATCCCCCGCCGAGAGGTTCAGCATGAAATCGGCGGCGCGACGGAACGGGGAGCGCTTCATCACCATCGCCGCGCTGGCGTTGGGGGCGCACCTGTTCTTCACCGTTCTCTTTCCGGCGTTCTGGATGCTTGCGACGCGATACCATGATATGGAAAAGCACATGGGCGCCATCCACGCCGCCGCCTTGCGCGTCCCCCCCGGCGCGTCGGTTCTGGCCAGCGCGGCGCCATATTACGAGGGATTCGCCGAGGACTTGAAAGCTGACCTTCTGTTCAGCCCCGAGGCGAGAAAAGACACAGGTTCATATGATTACATCGCCATCGACGCGAAGATGGAGCCTTATCTTCTGGAAAAGGAAGTGAGGCCGCTGATGCTGGACCGTCGATACTGCGCGGCATACGCCAGCGACAGCGTTTTTTTGTTTAAAAGGCAAACCGGAACCAGGGACGAGGCCGACCAGTGCAAGGAAAAAGACCTGCCGCTTTTCAATTTCCACTTTCTGTCATTCGACGCGGTGAACCTCCCCTTCGCCTTTGGGGTGGATTTCCGGCTGTATCAATATTCGCCGCGGATAGTGCGGGCGGCCTTTGCGGACGCCACCCCCCCAGGCTACATGCTGTATGGCCCATACATCCATCTTGATCCGGGAAAGTACATGGCCCGGTTCCTGGTGAAATTCGACAATGGGAGCCAGGGCGGATCGATCCACCTGGACGTGGCCGCGCGGAAGGGGAGTGTGATTCTGGGTCGGTTATCGGCGCAGGCCGGGGAATATTACAACCATGGCCGATGGCAGTGGGTCGAGTTTCCCTTCACCATCGAAGAGGAGAATATGGACGATGTGGAAGCGCGGGTGTACCACGATGGCAAGGCCGATGTATTTATCCAGGAAGTCTCCATCCGGATGAGTCCGGCCACCTTTTTGGGGATGCAGCGGTGAAGCCGGGTCAGCATTGCTCTATCCGCTCGAAGGAGGCGACCAGCTCCCCCTCGCCCCAGTATCCATAAAAAGCACCCCCGGCGGGGGAGCACTCGAAGGTGGAGTGGG
>JAOUPQ010000349.1 GCA_029879765.1 Nitrospinota bacterium
CCCCCTCACTCCCGAGAATTTTATAAAACTCACTGACAAACTGGAAGAAAAGGCGGGCCTGGCCAATTAAAAGGGCTATGGTCTTCTTTCTATCCACCCCTCTGTCCCAGGCCGCCATGATGCCGGGGGAAAGCGCAGCAGGCCTATGGCCTCCCCACGGGTGTGTCGCCAGCCAGCCTCTCTTTTGATATTATTGCCTTTAACCATGGATTGTGTTTTTGACCGATATTAGTATTAGATAATGGTCTGGCCAAAGGAGGTGGAGAGAATGAAAGCGATGAGTAAAACCAGGAAAAGCCAAAGGGTGGCCAAGCTGCTTTTTGCGGAAATCACCCCGTTTTCCGAAGGTGGCGCCCAGGGGACGCCCAGCATGGGGAGGACTATAAACATATCCGGGGGAGGAATCCTGATGGAGCTTCCCCACACCATGCCCTTTGAAATCCCCGTCAACCTGGCCCTGGGAATCGAGGATGATGTGGCGCGGGTGAAAGGGAAGCTGGCCCACTATCACAAGAACGACGATGGCACCATCGAGATTGGGGTGGAATTCGTCGACCTGTCCAAGCGGGATAAGGAACTGATCGATAAACTGGTCTGACCGCCGGGTTGCGCCAATATCAAAAGATGTGGGGCGCAAGGGATGGGCGGGGCCTGCGCGGCTGGTGTACCGGGAAATGGGAGGCCCTAGCCCGACTCCACCATGTCCGGATAGTTCCGCGAAAACTTGCTGATTGCCTCATCCGCCGCTGCCTTGGCGTCCTTATCATCATCCGCTATCCTTTTGGCCTCTTCCATGAATATGGACATCAGCGCCTTGCGGGACAGCCTCACTTTTTCCTTATATCTGTGGCTCTTCATCGCCTTTATGCTCCTGCCATTTAATAAGGCATATATCGTGCCAATCCTGAAAGATAAATACACATATATGTATCTGTAATTATTGACATAATGTGGTATATCAGAATGCTGATATACATGGCCTGAAAATGTGCATAATAAAAGACAGTTTTTATACTAAGACAGGAAATTATTGTCACCTGTCATACCAAAGAAGCGCTAACCAGCAGGCAGGCGGATCGATGTTTGTTAGCCGGATTCAGGACTCCGGTCCCCATTTAACAAACTTTCCTTGCGCCAGAGCATTAATCGAGGGGCCACCTACAGGACGATGGAGGCCGCGCCGATCGCCGCCTGGCTGTGATAAAGCCCGCTTGCCACCGGTATGGCAGTGCGGGAACAGGCTGCGATGAAGAAACTGGAAAAGGGCGCCCGGCTCACCAAAATATTCTTGCCCGGCATAAGCGAGGCGCTGGAATGTGGATCGGCAACAACCCGGTGAGTTGGCGGGGATAAATACCATGGTCTTTTGGGTCATATCGGGTTAATATCTTGCCTTGTCTTTATCTAACAATCCATTGGTCCTTTATTCTGTTTATGGCTGGTTTTACCTCTCTAGAGAAAAAGTCGATCGCCGGGCTTTCCGGCGTGATCGGGCTCCGGATGCTGGGGCTGTCGATGATCATCCCCGTCTTCAGCGTATACGCCCTGCAGCTTCCCCACTCCTCTGCCATATTGGCGGGGCTGGCCTTCGGGATATACGGCTTCACCCAGGCCGTGCTGCAGATTCCATTCGGATATTTCTCCGACAGGATAGGCCGCAAGAAGGTGGTGGCCTTCGGTCTGATCCTTTTCGGCCTGGGGAGCGTCATCTGCGCCCTGACAGACAACATATACATCCTCATCCTGGGGCGCATGCTCCAGGGGGGCGGGGCCATCGCCTCCGCCTGTTTCGCCTGGGTGGCGGACCTGACTGAGCCATCCCACAGAAGCAGCGCCATGGCCTTTCTGGGGATCTCGGTGGGAGGCAGCATCGTAATGGGGATGATCTTCGGCCCCATCATCTCCGGGGCCACCGGGGTGCGCTTCCTCTTCTGGCTGGCGGTGCTCTTTTGCGTGGGGGCGCTTTTCGTGACCCTGTTCCTGGTGCCGGAGAAAAAACAGAAGCACCCCAGTGAATTCGAAACCCTCGACCCCAGGGTGATAATAAAACACGCCGCCAAACCGGACCTGCTCCGCCTGAACCTCACCGGATTCATGGTCAACATGGCGATGATCGCCACTTTTTTTGTGGTTCCCCTGCGGCTGGCGGAAAGATTCGAGACCAGCCAGCTGTGGAAGATATACCTGCCATTGAGCGTCATGGGCGCCCTGGCGATGATGTTAACCGCCAGAAGAGCTGACGCGGGGGGGGCCAGGGGGGTGATCGCAGGTTCGCTTATATCGCTGTGCGCGGCCTATCTCATCCTGGGGCTGGGGACCACTCTGCCATACACTCTGGCTGGGTTCTCCATCTTCTTCACGGCGTTTTCCGTGCTGGAGGCGGTGTTGCCCTCCGCCGTCTCCAAGCTGGCAGACCCCACCCACAAGGGCGCCATAA
>JAOUPQ010000350.1 GCA_029879765.1 Nitrospinota bacterium
TTTCCTCGCGTTTCCCCTGATCGATATTTTTTTCAAGGTGCTCAACAGATCCAGCGCCATAGGTGTGGAGAATCTGCCAAAAGAGGGTGGAGCGCTGATCGCGTGCAACCATATATCCTGGGTGGACACCCTCATAGTCCCGGTGTTCTCCGCCAAAAGAATGTCCATAGAGCCTTTCCTGGCCCCGGGGAAGGAGGAGCTGTTCCGCATTCCGATCGTGCGGACGATCATAAGCGTCTGGGGAAGCTTCCCGGTGCGCCGGGGAAAGCGCGACTTCGATTCCATGCGCAGGATATCCTATTACACCGCAAACTATCGGGTGATGATCTTCCCGGAGGGAACCCGCAGCAAAACCGGCGAACTGCTTAAAGGGCGCGCCGGGGTGGGGTGGATAATCTACCACGCCCGCCCGGTGGTGATCCCCACCCTGGTGATCAACACGGAAAGATACTTTCGGCTGGGGGGGCCCAGGCCCTGGTTCTTTGTCCCCTACAAGGTGGTGTTCGGCAAACCGCTGGACCTTTCCCGGTTCTACGCCCTGGACGACTCCAAGGAAACCAGCCAGGCCATAGCGGACGAGATCATGTCGGCCATCGCGGCCCTGAAGGAAGAACACAAGGGGGAGTACATATAGATGACCCTTTCCATCGAGGAAGAAGCCAGAAGCCAGGGGCGCAGACTGCTGGCGGGAGTGGACGAGGCGGGGCGGGGGCCGCTGGCCGGCCCCGTGGTGGCCGCCGCCGTGATCCTGCCGGAAGGAATGGTCATCGATGGATTGACCGACTCCAAGGCCCTGACCGCCGCCCAACGTCTGCGGCTGTTTGACGTGGTGCATGAAAAAGCCCTGGCGGTGGGGGTGGGGGTGGCGGATTCGCAAACTGTGGATCGGGTGAACATCCTCCAGGCCACTCTGCTGGCCATGCGCGACGCCACAGAAAAACTGGCGATGCGGCCGGACATGTTGCTCATCGACGGGCGGGACACCATACAGTGGCCCGGGCCGCAAAAGGCCATTGTCAAAGGGGACTCGCTGTGCCTGTGCATCTCCGCCGCGTCGGTGGTGGCCAAAGTCACCCGGGACGCGATGATGGAAAAGATGGCCAGGGAGTATCCCCAATATGGATTTGAAAAGCATAAAGGCTACGGCAGCCGGGAACACCGGGAAGCGATCCGCAAACATGGCCCCTGCCCCCAGCATCGCAGGACCTTTCGTGGAGTGAAGGAATACCTGCCCCAACCGGAGGAGCCTCGAATCGGCTTGTTCTCTTGAGTCCTTCCACGATCAGAAAAATGGTCATGGACTCCATCGCCCGTCTCAAAAACCGCTTTCGCTCCGGGCCGGAGCACCTGAAGCTGGGAAAACTGGGGGAGGACCTGGCGGCGAACCTGCTTGCCGGGAAGGGATACAGGCTGGTGGAGCGGAATCATAAAGTGGATGGCCGGGAAGTGGACATCATCGCCGTGGAGGGGGATTGTCTGGTTTTTATCGAAGTGAAAACCCGACGCGATTCATCCTTCGGCCACCCGCTGCTGGCGGTGGACAACAAGCGAAGAATCCGGCTTCGCAAGGCGGCCCAGATATACGCCGCAAGGAAAAATTTGCGTGATATTTCGATACGGTTCGATGTGGTCACCGTCGATTTCGGGATCGACCCTTATGGCCACGTGGAGCTTATCAGAAACGCGTTCTGAATCCTGCAACCGCATTCAATTCCGCTTTTTATTCAGCTATCCAAAGCGCTCTTCCCCCGCCACTAAATTAGGCTTTGTCTTAACGAAGATGTAAAACATAGACAAAAGTCATATATTGACCCCGAACGTGAACTATATTATGGTTCAAACTGAGTGGCAATTAGCCAACAAAATATATATCAGGGGGAGCAGTTTATGAAACACAATCCTTTCATCGCAATTCTTTCTTTTGCATTTCTGCTTACAGCAGTACCGTCGGTGAACGTCGCATCGGCGGAAGTCGAAGTCAACGTTTCCGGAGAGCTTCGGGTTCGCCCGGAGATGCGGGACAACGCGGATTTCAACTCCGACAAAGACGACAAAAAGGCTTTCTGGGGAAGCCGCACCCGCGTCAACGTGGGCGTGAAGGTGGATGACAACACATCCGCAAAAATCGTCCTGCAGGACGCCCGCTATTGGGGCGAGCTGGCCAACAACGTGCAGAGCGGTCGCGAAAAAGAAGCCGTCGATATCTACGAGGGCTACTTTCAGAACAACAGCATTGGTGGCACACCTGTGGGCATCAAGCTGGGGCGCCAGGCCCTGGTTTATGGTAACCAGAGGTTGCTGGGACACCTGGGATGGCAGGACAACGCCAGAACCCATGACGCCCTGAAACTGATGCTGAACCTGGGCAAAGTGAAGGTCGACCTTTTCACCTCCAAGGAAAAAGAAGACGGCCTCGTCCCATCTGATGAGTTTAAC
>JAOUPQ010000351.1 GCA_029879765.1 Nitrospinota bacterium
TGCCCCACCGACCTGCCCAAGGGGTGGCGGGGGATATCCGCCGGAAGCCGGGAGCATGGAATGCGCAGCGGGGACACTCCGGCGACAGACACAAGGGAGAATCGGCAGGAGGGCCGACGAATGCATAACAACAAATGGAGAGCCAGAAATGAGTGACAGGGACGTGGTGACCAGGGAGATAACGGAAATGCTGCCAGTGCCGCTGGACGAGGACGGGTTCCGCGCGCGGGGCAAAGAGCTGACGAAGCTGGACGAGGAAACGCGGGAGATCCGCGAGGAGCTGAAGGAGCTCAAGAGAGAAGCCGCGGCAAAGATCGGCGTTTTGCGGGAGCGGGGGCATGAGCTGATCACGGAGATGAAACAGGCCGCCGCGATGGAACTTGTGCGAGTGCTGGTGACTTGGGATTACAGCGCCGGGGAGGTGATCAAGAACCGGATGGATACCGGAGAGGTGATCGACCGGCGGGCGATGACCGCCGAGGAAAGGCAGCCGGAACTGCTGCCGGAGACGGTGGAGGGGTGAGCACATGAAAACCACCAAAATCGCCAGGCTTGCCGCTGGCCTGGCGTGGATCATGGAGCAGGTGATAGAGGCGGCGAAGATCGGGGTTTTGACGATCCTGATTTTTGCAAGCGAGGTGATGGTGGAGCCGGTGCTGGCCTGGCGCCGGGGCGGGGACGATTACGAAGCCAGGGAGAGGGCAAGCGCCCTGCGGAACCTGTTCGCGCGCAACCAGGTCCACCGGGAGAACCGGGAGCTGGAAAAGCGGATCGGCGAGCAGTGGCCGGACCTGGCGGGGCGGAGGATTGAATAAATATGGAGGCGATGATGGAAAAGGGTTTTGGAGGATCACCCTCCCCCAGCCCCCTCCCGTTCAGGGAGGGGATTGGCAGTGGGACCAGGGAGGGGATTGGTGGAATGGAGATCAGGTTGCCGGAAGGGAAATACAGAGGGCAGACGCTGGAACAGGCGCCAGTGAGCTATCTGTATCGCGTGGCCCAGGGGCGGGTGCGCGTGGCGCCGAACCTGGCGGCGTTGATGGAGGATGAGCTGGCCGAACGGGGACAAAGGGGGAGATAGATAGCGATGAGAAGTGAAGCGAAATTTATATCCGATGTGTTGACGGAGCTAGAGAGGGCCAGAGTGAACTTCCCCAGCAACCGGCACATGAATGCGGCACTGGTGGAAGAAGTAGGGGAGCTTTCCCGCGCTTTGCTGGAGTGTTCCATCGATAAATCCCACGCTGAAAATGTTTATAAAGAAGCGGTGCAGGTGGCCGTGATGGCGGCGCGGGTGGCGCTGGAGGGGGATCCGTCATTTGATTATGACCCCGAAGAGGGGATGAAAGAGGAGGGGCAATGACCGCACGGGAGGCGGAGGCGCATATGGCCATCGTGGAGATGCGGGCGGGGATAGCCCTGGAGGGGAGCAGGCTGCTGCTGGCCCTGGGTGAGCGCTATATAACCTTTCATCAGTCGCGGCTTGACGCGCCACGACTCACCCCCGGACTGGCGGCGGATCCCACCTCCGCCGCCGGTCCTTCTTTTTTCTCCTCCTCCTCTGTGTCTCCCCCTGCCGGAGGGGGAGATTTTGATTTATCGAAAATCAATCCGCGATTGAAAAACGATCCTGTTAAGAGGTGGGCATGAAAACACCACCGAACAACATAGAGATGGAGCGGGCCGTGCTGGGGGCCATCCTGCTGGACAACGAGGCGCTGGGCGCGGCGGTGGAGACGCTGGCGGGGGTGGAGGATTTCTATAAACCGGCCCACCGCAAGATATATGAATGCGCCCTGGCGCTGTTTGAAAAAGGGGAGCCGGTGGACGCGCTGACCCTGGGCGAGGAGCTGCGCAAGCGCGGATGGCTGCAAGAGATCGGCGGCGTGGATTACCTGGGGGATGTGATGGACAGCACCCCGACGGCCGCCAGCGTGCGGGCGCACGCCCGCGTGGTGGCGGAGAAAGCCACCCTGCGCCGGATGATAACGGTGGCCGGGCAGGCGGTGGCCCTGGCCAGCGAGGCGGAGGGAGACGCGGCGGAGGTGGTGGACCGCATCGAGGGGATGATCCTGGCGGAGAGCCAAAGGCGCGCCCGAGGCGTGGCCCGCCCCCTGGCCCAGACCCTGGCCCCGGCGATGCGGCTGGTGGAAGAGCTGTACAGCAACAAGAGGCTGGTGACCGGCGTGGGCACGGGATACCGCGACCTGGACAGCCTGACCAGCGGGCTGCAAAAGAGCGACCTGGTGGTCATCGCCGGGCGGCCCAGCATGGGGAAGACGGCCTTTGCCCTGAACGTGGCCCAGAACCATACGCGGGAAAACCAGGGGGCCGTGGCCTTGATATTCAGCCTGGAGATGAGCGCCCAGCAACTGACCCTGCGCCTGCTGACCTGCGAGGCGCGGGTATCCTCCGGCAAATTGCGCACAGGGTTC
>JAOUPQ010000352.1 GCA_029879765.1 Nitrospinota bacterium
CCGTGGCATACAAGCACAGCTTGGAAGATGTGGTGGGGCACACCGCCATCGTGGGGGAGAAGGGGCTGCAAAAGGGGGTTAAAGGGGAGGTTGTCTGGTCGGGATCCTTATGGAATGCAAGGCTTTCTCCCGAGAGTGGGGTTGATCATGTGGAAAGTGGCGCTGAAGTCATAATAGTTAAGGTGGAGTCCGGGATACTGAGCGTCGCTCCTCCGGAAAAGTAAAAAATCGCGAGCAACCGTCGCAAGGGTAGGGCGGTTTCTTATATGAATTGATCACAATACAAAGGAGCCTTGGCTATGGAAGTATTTTCGCTTGTTGTCGCTTTTATCATAGTTCTCACCGTATTCAAGGGTGTGAGGATCGTCCCCCAGCAATCCGCCTGGGTGATAGAACGTCTTGGCAAGTTTCGCACTGTGCTTAATCCTGGCCTGAACATCATCATTCCATACGTGGACTCCGTGGCATACAAGCACAGCTTGAAAGAAACCGCCATTGATATCCCCAGCCAGACCACAATCACTCGTGACAACGTCAGCCTGCGCATCGACGGGCTGTTGTACCTTAAGATCATCGATCCGAAGGCCGCTTCCTATGGCGTGTCGGATCCGGCGTTCGCCATATCCCAACTGGCCCAGACCACCATGCGTTCCGAGCTGGGAAAGATAGAGATGGACAGGACTTTTGAAGAGCGGGAAACCCTGAACCTGAATATCGTTCGCTCCATCAACGAGGCGGCCAATCCCTGGGGGATCCAGTGCATGCGCTATGAGATAAAGGACATCACCCCGCCGGATAACGTGCGCAAGGCGATGGAACTGCAGGTGGCGGCGGAGCGACAGAAGAGGGCGGAGATTCTGGACTCCGAGGGAAAGAAACAGGCGCAGATCAACGTGGCCGAAGGTGGCAAGCAGGAGGTGGTGCTGGAGTCGGAAGCGGCGTATACCGACCAGGTGAACCGGGCCAAAGGTCAGGCGGAGGCGATCCTTATGGTTGCCGATGCCACGGCCAAGGGTATCCAGGTGGTTGGTGAGTCGATCATGAAGACAGGCGGCAGCGAGGCGGTAGCTTTGCGGATTGCCGAGCAGTATGTGGAGGCGTTCAAGAATCTGGCGAAAACCAACAACACGATCCTGCTGCCCGCCGATACTGGCAACGCCGGATCGATGGTGGCTCAGGCGCTGGGAGTGTTCGAGACGATTCGCAAAAGCTCGGAGCCGCAGAGCCAGACGCCGAATCTGCCCAGGAGATAGAATAGGGGGTGGATTACAGGTTGTCGATTCCTGATGACATGTAATCCGCCAATCCCAATTTCCAGTTGCGCAAAGGCAAGCCGACCAGGTTTGAGTATTTGGAGTTATCCAATACGGAGTTATGTGGCCTTTTGGCCGGGGTAGGGTACTCGGAAGTTGGCACAGGGGCCACCTCCACATAATCCAGACCAGCCAGGCGCAAAATTTCCACGGCGAATTCATACCATGTGCAGGCGCCGGAGTTTGTGACGTTGACGATTCCTGTGGCGTTGGCCTGGATGAGCCGGGCAATGCCGAAGGCCAAGTCTCGGGTGAACGTGGGGGAGCCGGTCTGGTCGTTCACCACTTTCAGCTTTCCCAGTTCCTTCCCTTTGTTGGCGATGGTTTTGACGAAATTCGGTCCATTGGGTCCGTACAGCCAGGAGGTCCTTACAATCAAAGAATCCTGGGGCAGGGCGGCCAACACCCTTCTTTCTCCTTCCAGCTTGGAGGCGCCATACACCCCCTGCGGCCCCACAGGGTCATCTTCCGTGTATGAGCCCTGGCGATCACCACTAAACACATAATCTGTGGAGACATGGATGAATTTTGAGCCAATATTCCCGCAAGCCTCGGCCAGGATTCCCGGACCCACGGCATTTGCCAGAAACGCTTTTTCTTTTTCCTCCTCCGCCTTGTCCACTTTTGTGTAGGCGGCGCAGTTGACCAAGATATGAGGATTTACAGATTCAAGCGCTCTTTCCACACTGGAGGCGCTTGTAATGTCGAAAACAGATTTAGTGGCCAGAGTGAGGGATACACCGGGCAATATGGCAGGGAAAACCGTAGCCACAGCCCGGCCTAACATGCCGCCACTTCCGGTGATAATGACTTTCAATTGCCGCTTCCCGGTATGCACAGTGGTTGTGCTGAAGAAATCAAAGCCCAGTATCAGTCTGAGGCCATAAGTTGAGAATAGATCAAATAGCCGACCACTATAAAAAAGGAAACAAGGCCCAACAAGAAAGGTCCTGTATTGGAAATATCATCGTTTTTCAGGACAACTGCGGAAACGCTCAGCCACAACAGGGCCGGAAGCCACATGATTATTTTCTGTCCAAAATAAACAGTCTTTGGATGAAACATCATGCCAATAGTGAGGACCAGTGGGATCAACACCGGAGGCATCATGATGACTT
>JAOUPQ010000353.1 GCA_029879765.1 Nitrospinota bacterium
CGATCCGCTTTCCCATGGCCAGAGGCGCCACTTTCCGGATCACCATATCGGTCAGGACCGCCGAGTCCATGAAAACCGGTCTGGGGATAGTCATGAAATCATCGCCAACGGGTTTTAGGTGGATCTGTCCAAGCTTTTCCCCAAGCTGGACGCATGCTTTCCGGGCGCGATTCACCGCGTCGGAGGCGGATCCCTTCATGGCGTCGCTCTGGTTTATCAGGTTGTCCAGGCTGTTCTTGACTTCGCCATAGAAGGCCATAAGGTCGCCGGAAATCTCCCCGGAGATGCTTTCCATCCACTCCCTGGTTTTCCGCGCCGCCGCCTGGGCATGGGCCAGATCCTCGGCGGCTTTTTTCCCCTCTGTGATATCCCGGGCCAGACCCAGCAGATATTTTATCGATCCCTGTTCATCGACTATGGAAGTGGCCCTGGCGTTGACCCATTTGGAATCGTTGCCCGCAACCCGGCAGACAACCCCCTCCCCCGGCGAGGTTTCCCCGCGCAAGATTTTCTGGAAATGATCCATGACCGCCGACAGATCATCCGGATGGATGATGCGGGAAATGTGCCTAGGCGGGGACTGGGGCCGACTATGGCAAGGAAAATCCTTGGGGGGATCGGTAAATGATTGGAACTCTCCATCGCCGGACAAGTGGAACACAACCGCCGAAGAACTCTGGGCCAGGCTTTCGAACCTTGCCAGGCTTTCCTTGAGCTTTTCGTCCTTTTCACGCAAAAGCTCTAAAAGCTTTTGTCGATCCATCAATTGGACTTCTTCCATCTTCTCCATATTCGACTCCAGAAAAGAAAACTATCCCGTGCGAATTCTATAGAGATTGTGTCCCCCAACACAAGTATCGCAGGAAGCGATAATTGAAATATATAAAAAACCATAGTAATTGTCAAGGTATCCTTTTTATACCTTGAAGGGGGTTTGTATAATTGCTTATTTTTGTTTGTCAGGAAACGAATACAGACAAGGCTTGAGGTTTAATTGCCAATTGGGACAAAAGGGTATATATATCTGATACGTGGTTCGCCGGGAGGCGCCGCGAAAGAAAACCTGACAAGGAGAATGATATGGTCCAGGAGGGAAAAAAGGCCCCCGCCTTCAAGCTGAAAGACCAGGAGGGGTCCCAGGTGGCGTCCGGGGATTTTAAAGGGAAAAAAGCGATCCTTTTCTTTTATCCCAAGGCGAACACCGGCGGGTGAACCACCGAGGCGACCGAGTTTCGGGACGCGGAAAAGGATTTTGGCAAACTCAATGCCGTGATAGTGGGAATAAGCCGGGACAAGCCTGAAGCCCAGAAAAAATGGGCCGAGGCGCAGAATCTTCCTTTCAGGCTGTTGTCCGATCCGGAGGGGGAGACGCACAGAAAATACGGCGCCTGGGGGGAGAAAACCATGTACGGCAAGAAAACCGAAGGGGTGATTCGCTCCACCTTCGTCATCTCCGAAGATGGGATTGTGTTAAAAGCGTATACAAACGTGAAAGCGAAGGGGCATGCCGCCCGGGTTCTGGAGGAGCTTAAAGGAGTATAGCTGGCGTCTGGCGCTATTTATATCGGTAGGTTATTCTTCCCCGGGTCAGATCGTAGGGGCTGAGCTCCAGGCGCACTTTGTCGCCCGGCAGTATCCGGATGAAATACTTGCGCATTCGCCCGGAGACGTGGGCCAGCACTTCGAAATCGTTATCCAGCGTGACTTTGAACATGGCGTTGGGCAGCGATTCTTTCACTATACCCTCCACCTCCACCGCTTTGTCGGTGTCAGTCTTTGGAGGGCCGTCCTCTCTGATGTCTGTAGAGGTGTTGGTCGGCTTATTCCTCTTTCTTCCGAAGTTCTTTTTCCTCATAATTCCTATTTGAAGGTGGAGCCGGAACTGACTCCGCATTGAACAAGACTTATAGCATAATTCATTCCATGGGCATATTACAATGTTTTGTTGCGTACCCGGCAAAACCGGCGAATTGTATTGGTTGCAAATTGTGGCCGTATGCCCTTAGAATGAGGTGTATCTTGGTCTGCCATTTTCGCCTTCAATAAATATTACGGTTTAGGATGAATATAAACAAGTACGTCAAAGGGAATGGGGTTAACGTTTTCCGGATCTCCGGCAAGCTGATTTCCTCCAACATAGAGAACCTGAAGAACAGCCTGGATTCGGCCATTGAAGAGCCGAACTGTAAAATAATCCTCAACTGCCGAAATGTGAATATCATTGATTCCGCGGCGGTGGGCCTGTTGATCGGGCGCGCCCGGGCGGCGAAGAAAAACGGGGGTTATTTCTGTTTCTGCGAGCCCCAGCCCGCCATATACCGGCTGTTTTCCATGGTGGATGTGGGAAAGTGGATGGATATATTCACCACGGAGGAAGAGGCCCTGCGGGTGATCGAATCCCAGTCCAAGGTCTCGGAA
>JAOUPQ010000007.1 GCA_029879765.1 Nitrospinota bacterium
CTGAAAGATCCACCGGGTCGTCAAACTCCACAGGCGCTCCATCGAAATAAGCGCCAAGGCGCTGGGCCAAATCCTGGGGAGGCTTGGAAAAGCCGGTATTGGGGGCCCAGGAACGCATGGCCTTATCCAGGTCGGCCCTGCTCATTCCCGGCAGCCATAAGCGCGCCACCTTTCCTCCCGCAAAACCCAGGCCGATCTGCCCCAGCCGTGTGGGGACGGCCATGATTTGTTTCGTTTCAGTCAAAACATCTTCCCCATAAACAGGTCTGTCAATATGATACTGTTTTTAAAGGTTGAAAAACAACTCTGGTAGGGTGATAATTATTTAATAATTATATACATAGACTAAGTCCCGTGATTTATAGAACATTAAAAATAGAGCCGGGCTACCCTACAGTATTCCACTAAATCATGACGTCTGATAAGGAACACGAAAACTCCTCCACCGAGACGGGGCTATTCAGGTCGTTTCTGGAGGAGGCCGACGAAATGCTGGCGGAAATAGAGACCACCACCCAGCGGCTGGAGAACGAGCCGTCCAATCTGGAACTGGTCGATGAAATCTTCCGCGTCGCCCACTCCCTGAAAGGGAACAGTTCCTTTTTCAACTTCATCAATGTCAAAAAATTCTGTCATACCTTCGAAAGTTTTCTTTCGTTAATCAGAGAACGCACCCTGGAGATAGACGACGATATCGTCAAGCGGATCCTGGAAGGGGTGGACCTTATGAAGTCTATCTTCATACGCCTGACCGACGGCAACGCCGAGGATGTGACATTGCTGCCCAACGAAGAGACCTATCTGCAGGCCATTGGCGACATGCTCGAGTCCACAACGCAACTGGGGCAAATGGGGCCGTTGCAGGAGGAGCTTACCACCTTCTTCGATAAGGCCAGGCGTGAGGACGGGATGGAGGAAGATTCCCCGATAAAGGAGGTTTACGACATTATAAACCGGCATGCGCCGGTTCTGGTGGGCAAGACCAGCGGGGCCCGGGCGGCGCCGGGTTCCAGATGGCTTTCCGGCAAGCTTGATATCGCCAGGGAGTATGGCGAATTGAAGAACACCTTGAAGGAGGCCAGGGAGGGAACGCAGACCCAGGGAGGGGCTTTTTTCAGCGCGCTGGAAAAGCTGATCGCCAAACATTGGGAGGCGGCCCAGGGGGACATGGCCCGGGAGCTGGAAAATGTGCGGTCCGAATTCGAGACCTTTTACCAGGACGAAATCGGCATGGACGAAATAATAGTGCAGGATCTGGAGTCCATGCTGGCCGAATATCAGAAGAAGCTGACGGAGATCAAGGTGGAGACCTCTTGGCCCAAAGCGCCGGGAGGGGAGCGACTGGAGCGGAAGATAAGCCACGTTCGGGTGGATGAATCGGTGTTGGATATATTTCTGGAGAACGTGGGAGAGCTTATAACGCTAAGCGAACTGTTCAACTATCTGCAAAGAAGAGTGGAGGAGCGCAACTATGAAGGGCTGCTGGAGAACTTCCGGCACACAAACAACTCCTTCAGGGATTTGAGCCAGAAACTGCAGGAGAGCCTGTATGAAATCCGCAAGGCCCCGGTGGAGGGGGCCCTGGCCAGGCTGCCCAGGATATTGCGCAACGTCTGTCGGGAAACGGGGAAGGAGGTTCGCCTCTCCACCAGCGGCGGGGCCACGGAAGTGGACAAAAGCATGCTGGAAAAGCTGGAAACCATGCTGGTGCACATGGTGATAAACAGCGCCGACCATGGGATCGAGACACCAGAGGAAAGAAAAGCAGTCGGCAAACAGGTGGAAGGGAAAATAGATATAAAAATCAGTTCTGATGGCCTTAACCTGAATGTGGAAGTGTCCGACGACGGGCGGGGTGTGGCGCTGGATCAGGTTCGTCAAACAGCGGTGCAGCGCAAGGTGGTGCTGGAGGACGTGGCGGCCAGGCTGTCGGACAAGGAAACCCTGGGCCTTATCCTGCGCCCCGGATTTTCCACCCGCCATCAGGTGACGGAGCGCTCCGGCAGGGGAGTGGGCCTGGATGTGGTGACGGCCAGGGTCCGGGAAATGGGAGGATCGCTGTCTTTGGCCAACATGCCCGGGGAAGGGTTC
Source organism: Nitrospinota bacterium (assembly GCA_029879765.1). Taxonomy (GTDB): domain Bacteria; phylum Nitrospinota_A; class UBA7883; order UBA7883; family UBA7883; genus JAOUMU01. The sequence continues at coordinate 2,092 of JAOUPQ010000007.1, forward strand.
AAGGTGACCCTCAGCACCCCCTTGGCTTATGTGGCTCGGATAAAACTGGGGCTTTCCATGAAAGTGGGGTCCAATGTATTCCTGGTGCCGGCAGAGCATGTCCGCGAATCTTTCCGGGCGGCTCCGGAGGAGGTTACCTTTGTGGAGGATCGCGGGGAAGTGGTCCGCAGAATGGGGCAACTATACCCTGTGGTTCGGTTGCACAAGCTTTTTAAAAGGAAAGCCAGGCATGAGAACGTGGCCGACGCGATCCTGGTGCTGGTGGAGAGCGGTGGCCAGTCTGTCTGCCTGATGGTGGACGAGATGCTGGGCCAGCGCCAGATAGTGTATAAACGGCTTACCGTGCACACCACCGAGCCATCCGCCTTCGAGGGGGTGTCCATACTGGACGGCACACGGATGGCGCTTATCCTGAGCGTGGATGGCGTGATCCGCCAGTTCCAGAATATCGGCGTAAGGGAAAAAACTGAAGCTCGGGAGCGCGGATAGAGCTACAATACAGATAAAGACAATTTGGACCATTAATTTAAGGCATGGCGGATATGGATGATAAAAAGGTGTTTGTTCTCCCAGGGGAGATCGCCATGACCAAGCAACCTGTTGTCTTCTCCACCCTTTTAGGCAGTTGCGTGGCCGTGGTGTTGTACAACAAGGCGATGAAATTTGGCGGCATGAACCATTTCATGCTTCCCGAGGGGGACTCGCCGAGCATGAAGAACAAATATGGAGACCTGGCCACCAGGAAGCTGGTCGATTCCATGCTGGCCATCGACGCCAGGAAAGACAACCTGGAGGCCAGCCTTTATGGTGGAGCGGCGGTGGTGGGGCATCTGAACTCCGGATTTGATATCGGCCAGCGCAACGTGATAATCGCGGAGAAAATCCTGAAGGAATATGGCATCCCTATTATCCGGCGCAAGACCGGCGGCGATGCGGGGATGAAAATATTTTTCGACAACAGCCAGGGGACGGTGGAGGTGCGCTATGTGCAGAAGTCGGAGCTGACCCTGCAAATGGAAGCGAAGAAAAAAGACCTGGCGGGAAGAAAAATCCGTGTGCTGGTGGTGGACGACTCCTCCACGGTGCGGGGGATAATATCCAAGGCGCTGGCCATGGATCCGGAGATCCACGTGATAGGAGAAGCCGAGGACGCTTATGACGCCAGAGGGAAGATCCTGGAGCTGGACCCGGACGTAATCACCCTGGATATCATCATGCCGAAGATGGATGGAATCTCCTTCTTGAAGAAACTTATGATCCACTATCCCAAACCGGTGATCGTGGTCAGTTCCGTGGCCCAGAAAGGGAGCGCCATGCGCATCCGGGCCGGGGATATCGGCGCTGTGGATGTGGTGGACAAGGAAGATCTTAAGCTGTATCAGGGGATGGATACGGTGAAACGGATATTGGCCAGCAAGATAAAAATAGCCGCCGCCGCCCATGTCCGCGCCAAAAAGGCCGAGGACGTGGCGCATATCTAGCTTTCTAGGTAAGCGGACCCTCGAAAGCCCGGTTTTTTCCCCTTTATGTAAGCCAGCGCCGCATCTTTTCCTGATATTTTCCCCAATGCGGCCGCCTTTTCCGCTTCGGCCAGCAACCTGCCAACTTCAGGCCCCGGGGCCAGATCCAAAGTGGCCATAATGTCCTGGCCTGTTATCGGGGGGGAGCCAGGGGGCCATGCCGCAATCCACTGCTTGGCTATCCGGTTGACTGTGGAAGAAAAGGTCTCCACTATGGCTTGCTTCTGGACGGAAGAATATGATCTGGCCAACAGAAGCGCCCCCTCTGTCCAATCCCCCATAACACGCATCCAGTCGAACACGGCGCCGTCATCCGGTGGTTCCACCATCGCCCTGCGCCACCCCCACGCCATAGCCGCGACTCCCTTGGCCGCCATCGATGGCGCTTTTAGCCTGCGAGAGGCTTTGTAGGCCAGTCGTTTGAGCTCCGTCCCATCCTCTTGCCTCGAATAGCAAAGCATGGCGGCAATTTTCACAACTTCATTTCTGGTGATCCCGGCCCCCACCGGCTCGTCCAGATATGGGCTTTGGGCGGTGTTTCTCAGGGCCTCATCCAGCCTGGAGATGGCTTCCAAAGTTTTGTCGGCCATGGTTGTTTGTTCCAACTTCGCTTCCGGAAATATGGCGCTCAATGTTCCGTCATGGGCCATGGCGGCGACGGTTTTATGGCTTTGCGGGTGGGCCATGATTTTGGCAAGTTCCATCAAGATCCTTTCCGCGGCCACATCGCCCAACGCTCCTGCGGCTTGGGCCATCATCCTCTCCATGTCCTGGGAACAGGACAAACCCATGACCAGGGCCAGCCGATGGGCCCTTAGCACCCGTACAGGATCATCATCCAATGAATGCGCTGTCACAGGGCGCAGAATTCGTTTCTCCAGGTCGCCTAATCCTCCGAATGGATCTACTATGGATGAACGGGCGCTCCCCGATGGAAGCGGAGTACTCAGGGGAATGGCCATCGCGTTTATGGTAAAGTCCCGTCTGGCCAGATCCTCCTCGATTGAGTTTCCATGCATACGGAGGATATCCACGGTGAAGGGAGATGGCTTTTTCCGGGTGAGCCGGTAGAAGCCGCGATCAACGTCCAGAGGGAATATGGAGAAGCCAAGCCCCGGACCGATCTTTCCCAGGAAGAGGGGAGGGTTCAGTTCCGTCACCAGGTCCAGGTCCGTGATTTTGCGCCCGGCTAAAATGTCCCTGGCGCCGCCCCCCACCAGCCAGAATTTCAATTTATCAGAGCGCATAGCCCGGAGGATCGAGTGGACCTGGGGAGTGGAGGCCAGGGCGGCTTCCACATCGAAAGAAAGCGAATTATCGGAGGTCATGGGCCAGAGCTCCAACGTGCGCCCATAATGGCGGCTGGGGATCAGGTTGTGGGGATAGTCGCCAGAAAGTCAGCGTTGGTTTCCTGCTTGAGCATCTTCTCGAGCATCACCTTGTATTTCTGATATCCCTTGTCGCGGGACAAGGCGCGGACGAGGGTCCATATCTTGGCCAGATCCGCCGGTTTTTGCAGTTTCTCCTCTTTCCTTGTGCCGGACATGGAGAGGTTTACAGCGGGAAACACCCTCTCCTCGGCCAGGCTCCTGTCGAGGACAATTTCCGTATTGCCGGTCCCCTTGAACTCCTGGAATATGACCTCGTCCATCCTGCTTCCAGTGTCGATGAGGCAGGTGGCCACGATAGTCAGGCTTCCGCCTCCTTCTATATTGCGGGCGGCGCCGAAGAACTTGCGGGGAAATTGCAAAGCGCTGGAAGCCACGCCTCCGGACAGGGTCTTCCCCTTGGTCTCCGTGGCCTTGTTGAAGGCTCTTCCCATCCTGGTCAGCGAATCGACGATAAGGAGCACATTCTGTCCCGCCTCCACCATGCGCGTGACCCTTTCGAAAGCCAGTTCGGACAGCCGGATCTGGTCATTCAAAGGCGCATCAAAGCTGGTGGCCAGGATCTCGCCCCCCACGGTGCGCCTGAAATGGGTCACTTCCTCCGGTCGTTCATCGATAAGGAATGTAATCACCTGCACATCAGGATGGTTCTGCCGCACGCCTCTGGCGATATCCTCCAGGAAAGTGGTTTTTCCCGCCTTCGGGGGGGAGACGATCAGCGCCCTTTGTCCCATTCCGATAGGGGCGAAAAGGTCTATGATTCTGGTGGTCAGAGGTGTCCTGCCGGTTTCGAGGATCAGTTTTTCCGAGGGATCGATGACAGACAGCTTGCTGAAGGGCTGTCGGGCGGCCAGGGAAGAGAGGGGCATTCCGTCCACTTTAAGGATCCTCTCCAGGGCCACATTGGGTTGTTTGGAGCTTTTTCTGGCTCCGGTCCCCTCTATGAACATTCCCTTTTTAAAAGAATGCTTTCGGATAAGGTTCTGGCCCACATATGGGTCCGACGGAGCAACGGCGAATCCGTTGTCCATGGATCTTAAGAATCCATATCCTTTGTCGGTTATGTCCAGAACTCCGGACACGGTTTGATCACTCATGGAAAAAGGCGCTCCTCAAAAAGCCGTAAAACGGCGAAATATCCGCCCGGAAGCGGACCTGCAAGATTACTAAATAAATTCCGGGAAAATCCGATCAAATCGAATCGGTATTCGATCTTTGGTTTTGAATACTTAATATAAGTGTATAAAGGCGCGAACTAACAAAAAAAAGCGAATTCGTATCGCCACCCCAATTATGGCACGGGTCAGTAACTACTATCTGAAGATGAGTATAGCACAACCGGCTAGGAGGGGAATAGAAAAATGCGCCATGGGAAGCTTTTATTCCGCCAGAACTTTAAGCGCCGTTCGGGCCCCTCCCACCGGCGCCATGATGTATACTCCCTGCACTGCAGAACGCGTTTGTTCCAGCGCCTCTCGGGCGATTTGCACCCCCACTTCCCGCGCCCCATCCCCCGCCTCGGCCATGCGCTGGCGGATATTATCCGGAACGCTCATCCCAGGCACTTCGTTGTGCAGAAACTCCGCCGACCGGCTGGAGGCCAAAGGAAGGATTCCCACCATCACCGGGATTTTGAATTGCCTGATCCTGTCCAGGAACGCAAATAGAATCTGTGGATCAAACACAGGCTGAGTCATGCAAAACTCCGCCCCGGCCTCCACCTTTTTTTCGAAGCGGCGCAGCTCCTCGTCCAAATTTGCGGCGCCAGGATTGCACCCCACACCGATATGGATGGCGGTATGCCCCTCTATGGGATTGCCGACTATGTCATGACCCCGGTTCAGGTTGCTAATCATCTTCACCAACCCGATGGCGTCCACGTCATATACCGCCGTGGCGTTGGGGTATGCGCCCAGTTTGGGCGGATCGCCGGTGATGGCCAGTATGTTGCGCACCCCAATGGCGTGGGCGCCCAGGATGTCGGACTGGATCCCCAGAAGATTCCTGTCCCTGCAGGTGTAGTGGAGGATCGGCTCCATTCCGATTTCGTTTCTCAAAAGCAGCGCCAGCGGCAAGGGGCTCATCCTGGCCATGGCCCGGGGACCATCGGGGATATTGACGCAATCCACCCCGGCTTCCTTCAGGCTTCTGGTCTGGGCCAGCACTTTTTCCGGATTGGCGCCTTTCGGGGGAAGAAGCTCCACAGAGGTCACCCATTGGCCGGAGGCAAGCTTGGCGGACATGGGAGTTTTTTCGGCGGTGGGAGTCTGTTCCACAGCCGGGGCGCCGTCGGCCTGGGCGGAGCTGATCTCCACCCTGGATGGGGAAAGGGCCAGCGCCGCCCCCTTCAGCGCCGCGATATGGGCAGGAGTGGTGCCGCAACATCCTCCCACAATCCTGGCCCCCGCCCTGATGAATCGCTTGCCATAGGTCATCAGGTAGTCCGGAGTGGTGAGGTATATAAGCCTGTCCTCCACTTCCTTGGGCATTCCCGCGTTGGGCTGGGCGATCACGGGCAGGGTGGTGGAGGCGGTCATTTTCTTTATCACATCCAGCATTCCGGCCGGTCCCACGGAACAGTTGGCGCCCAGGGCGTCCACTCCCAGCTTCTCCAGGGCATGAACCACCTGGGCCGGAGTGGCCCCATGGAGGGTCTTGCCGTCCTCCTCGAAAGCCATCTGGGCCACAATAGGAATATGGCCCGCCACCTCCCTGGCGCTGGTGATGGCCGTGGACAGCTCCGTCAGGTCGTGGAAGGTCTCGAACATGAAAAGGTCCACACCGCTTCGGGCCAATATGGATGTGACCTTGCGATATTCCTCGGCGGCTTCTTCCAAAGAAATCTTTCCATAGGGCGCCACGCTCACTCCCAGCGGGCCTATGGAGCCGGCCACATACACAGAGCCACGCCCCTCCTCCAGGGCCAGGGCCGCCCCGGCCTTGAGGATCTGCTCCATCTTTTCCTCCAGCCCATAATGACGCAGCTTGAAGGTGTTGGCGCCGAAGGTGTTGGTTTCTATTATGTCCGCCCCGGCTTTCATATATTCGCGGTGCACATCGCGCACCAGGTCTGGCTGGGTGAGGTTGAGCTCCTCATAGCAGCGGTTGATGGTCACTCCCTTGGAGTAGAACATGGTGCCGCCTGCGCCATCGCAAACCAAAAGCCCACCGGCCAGCGCGTCTTTGAATGATTGAGTCATGGTTCCCTGAAAATATAAAGGTTAATTATAACGGCGCCAGGTCCAAAATCCATAACCTATTGGTTGCGTCCCTTCTCCAGGCGGTTTATTACTTCAAATGATTTTTCCCGATATATAATTGCGGGGATGAGAATAAGCAGCATATGCGTCTTCTGCGCATCGAGCAGGAAGACCCCTGAAAAATGGCTTTCGCTGGCCAGAAGCCTGGGCGCCGGGCTGGCCCGGATGGGCATTGACGTGGTTTATGGTGGCGCTTCCATCGGCATGATGGGGGCGCTGGCGGACTCCGCCCTGGCCGAGGGGGGGCGGGTGACAGGGGTGATTCCCCAATGGCTAAAGATTCGGGAAGTGGCCCATGAAGGGCTGACCGGCCTGGTGGTCACGGAGGACATGCACCGGCGCAAGATGGCCATGTATGACAAATCGGACGCCTTCGTGGTGGCGCCGGGGGGGATGGGAACCCTGGAGGAGGCGTTGGAAATATTCACATGGAAGGGCCTGGGTATCCATACCAAGCCTCTTTTCCTGTTGAATCATGAGGGATACTTTGATCATTTGCTGGCGCAGTTTGAAAAATGCGTGGAGGAGAAGCTGATGAGCGAACACTCTTTAGGGATGTGGAATGTAGTTCCAGGTCCGGAGGAGTTGTTCAGTCATGTCAAATCCCTGAATTTTCAGGCTTGACTCTTTACGGGAATTTAATAAACTAGGGTATCTTGAATACAGGTCCACACCCTGAATAAATTCCAAACGGGTCATGGGATTTTTTGCGTTTTTAGGAGGAGTATATGAATATAGACCATAACGGCGATGCATGGATTGGACTGGATATAGGCTCGGTGGCGGTAAAAGGAGCTCTGCTCGACTCATCCAATCATATAATACGTCACGTTTACATGCGTTCCCATGGTCAGCCGGTCTCCACCACTGTCAAAGTGATGAAGGATCTGCTTCAGGCGGCCGAGCATATGAAAATAGCGAATATAGGGGTCACCGGCAGCGCCGGGGAATTGGTCTCCTCGCTTCTCGACGGGACATTCACCAACGAGGTGGTGGCCCACTCCCACGCCGTGTGCGAGCTTTATCCCCACATCCGAACAGTGGTGGAGATGGGCGGGGAAGACTCCAAAATGCTCATGTTCAGGGAAAAAGATGGCAGGGTGGAGCTGGAGGATTTCTCCATGAACAACCTTTGCGCCGCCGGTACCGGCAGCTTTCTGGACCAGCAGGCCAACAGGGTGGGAGTTAAAATAGAAGGGGAGTTCGGGCAGATGGCTGTCCAGTCCAAGCACCCACCCCGCATAGCAGGCCGATGCTCCGTCTTCGCCAAGAGCGATATGATCCACCTGCAGCAGATCGGAACCTCGGTGAACGATATCGTGGCCGGATTGTGCTATGCGGTGGCCCGCACGTTCAAAAGCAACGTGGGGCGCGGCAAGGAATTCTTGAAGCCAGTTGCGTTCTTCGGTGGTGTGGCCTCCAACGTCGGCGTGGTGAAAGCTATGGCCGATGAGCTGGAAATCGAGCCGGAGGACCTGTTTATCCCGAAAGAGAGCGCGGTGATCGGGGCCATAGGCGCGGCGCTGGCGGCCAAGGCAGGGGAAAATAATTTCAAGTTCGCCGGATTGTCGGGGCTGGAGAATTACAGCGCAGTGCGAAACGCCGCCTCCCGCAACGCCATGGCGGTGCTGACCGGCGAGAAGAACGACGATGCATACTCCATCCATACCAGAAACCTTGACGATACTTTGAAAGCCACTCCCTGCTATATTGGCGTGGACATAGGATCGTTATCCACCAACGTGGTGGCCATAGATGAAAATATGAACGTGCTGGCCCGCCGTTATATCAGGACAGCCAGCCGTCCCATCCAGGCGGTTACCCGGGGCTTGCTGGAAATCGGCAAGGAGATCGGCGGCAAGGTGGATGTGCTGGGCGTGGGCACCACGGGATCTGGCCGATACATGGTGGCGGATTTCATCGGCGCCGACGCTGTGCGCAACGAGATCACCGCCCAGGCCACCGCGGCCATTCATTTTCATCCGGATGTGGACACCATCTTCGAGATCGGTGGGCAGGACAGCAAATACGTTTCCGTGGAAAACGGCGCCGTGGTGGATTTTGAGATGAACAAGGTCTGCGCCGCAGGCACCGGCTCGTTTATCGAGGAGCAGGCGGAGAAGATCGACCTGAACATAGAAAAGGAATTCGCCAACACCGCTTTTGCCGCCAAAAGCCCCGGCAAATTCGGCGACCGGTGCACAGTGTTCATCGAATCGGACCTGGTGTCTAACCAGCAGAAGGGAATGAGCAAGGAGGATCTGGCGGCGGGGTTGGCCTATTCCATAGTCTCCAACTACTTGAACCGGGTTGTGGGGGACAGGAAGATCGGGAATAAAGTGCTGTTCCAGGGTGGAGTGGCCTGGAACAAGGCGGTGGTCGCCGCTTTCGAGGCGATTACAGGAAAAGAGATATCGGTGCCGCCCCACCATGATGTGACCGGCGCCATCGGCGTGGCCATCATTGCCCTGAAGAACCACCAGAGGGCGGACAACGGCGCCAAGTCAAAGTTTCTGGGATTTGATCTGACTGACAGGAAGTACAAGATAAGCACTTTTGAATGCAAGGCGTGTGATAACGTGTGCGATGTCTCGCGGGTCAAATTCAGCGACCAGTCTGCCCACTACTATGGCGCCCGGTGCGAGCTTTTTGAAAAGGACAGCAAGAAAAAGAAGAAAGAAAACACCCGGCCGGACCTGTTCGCCGAGAGGGAGCGGATGATATTCGGCGAGCATCTGCAGATGAAAAGGGAGATTGACCGGAGCAAGCCCGTAGTGGGGGTGCCCCGGAGCCTGGTGTTCTATGAGCTTTTCCCATTCTGGAAAACTTTCCTGGAGGGGATAGGCGCCGAAGTCGTCCTCTCCGGCAAGACGAACCAGAAAGTCATAGCCGAATCGCTGGAAAGAGTTAAGGGGGAAACCTGCTTTCCTATAAAGATCATGCATGGCCATGTGGCCGATCTTATCGACAAGAAGGTGGAATATATCATGCTTCCTTCCATCATCAGCATGAACAAGAAGGAGAGCAAACTCAAATCCAGCCAGATGTGCCCCCTGGTGCAGGCTACCCCATACGTGATAAAGAGCGCCATAGACCTCAAGGAGGCCAACGTGAAGCTGCTGGAGCCCTCCATCTTTTTCCAGAGGGGCGACAAGGCTGTGACCAAGGAACTGGAAAAGGAGTTCGGCGAGAAAATGGGCATTTCCGCCCGAGTGGTGCGCAAGGCCGCCGCCGCCGCAAAGCGCGCCCAGGAGGATTTCTACGCCGCTATAAAGAAAAGAGGCGCGGAAGTTATCAAGGAGACCCAGCAAAACGGGGAGAAACCCGTGGTGCTGATCAGCCGCCCATACAACGGGTGCGACTCCGGCATAAACATGGATCTGCCCCGCAAGCTGCGGGAGATGGGCAAAGTGGCCATACCTGTGGATTTTCTCGACCTGAATGAGGATTTCGTGGCGGAAACCTATAAGGATATGTATTGGCGCTCAGGCCAGCGGATACTGGCGGCGGCGGATGTGGTCCGGCGAGACCCGAAGCTGGACGCCATATTCCTGTCCAACTTCAAATGTGGGCCGGACTCCTTCATCGAGCATATGCTCCGCGAGGCGCTGGGGGGCAAGCCATGCCTGCAGCTGGAAGTGGATGAGCACTCCGCCGACGCGGGCGCTGTGACCCGGCTGGAGGCGTTTTTTGACAGCCTCGAAAATGTGGACTCGGTGAAGTTTGTGTTGAAGACCGTTTCCGGACCGGTTAATGGCCACGCCAGCGGGGAGAATGGAACCAACGGCAAGAACGGCTCCGGCCATCATGCCCCCACCGTGGGCACCAGCCGGGCGCTGGTGGCGAATAAGAAGAACAAACGGAAAATGTACGTGCCCTATATGTGCGACCACGTATATGTTCTGGCGGCGGCCATTCGCGCCTCCGGGCTGGAGGCGGAAGTGATGCCCATATCGGATCAGGAGTCTCTGGATCTGGGGATGAGGTTCTCCTCGGGAAAGGAGTGCGTCCCGTTCACCCTCACCGCCGGGGACATGGTGAAGAAAATCAGGTCAGAAGGGTTTGATCCGGAAAAGTCGGCCTTTTTCATGCCCACAGCCGCCGGGCCGTGCCGTTTCGGGCTGTACCAGCGGGTTCACAGGATGATCCTGGATGAACAGGGGTATTCGAACGTGCCGATATATTCCCCCAACGGCGATATGGGCTATGGTGACATAGGGGCGCTTTCCTCCGATTTTACCCGGGTGATATGGCGCGGCATCGTGGCGGTGGATATCCTGAGCAAGCTCTTGCACGAAACCCGGCCTCATGAAGTGCAGAAGGGGGAGACAGACAGGGTGTACGCCGAATGTCTGGACAAGGTCAGCCGGATAGTGGAGACCGACTCTAGCCAGATGTACTCTTATATGCACGAGGTTCGGGACAAATTCCGGGCCATCCGGGTGGCAAAGACGCCCCGCCCGGTAATCGGGATAGTTGGAGAGATCTATATGCGGAGCCATTCCTTCGGGAACCGGGACATAATCCGCAAGATCGAAGAGCTGGGCGGCCAGGCGTGGCTTGCGCCCATAGGCGAGTGGATGTTGTATACAACCAACAGGTTTGTGCATAATTCCATGAGAGAGAAAAAATATCTTGACCTGTTCAAGGGATATATGCAGGATATATTCCAGCGTTCGGATGAACGGAAGCTGCACGAGCCGTTCAAGGATACTCTGGTTTTCGGAGAGGATCCGGCCATCAGCGAAATATTGAAAAACGCCAGTCCCTACATTAAGGACACTTTCGAAGGGGAGGCGATATTAAGCGTGGGCAAGGCGGTGGATTACGCCGACAAGGGAATGTCTGGAGTGGTTAACATAATGCCATTCTCCTGCATGCCCGGCACGGTGGTGGCGGCGTTGTCGAAGAAGATCCGGGAGGATATGAACGATATCCCCTGGTTGAATCTGGATTATGATGGCGTGGAGGAAACCAACACGCAAACCAGGCTGGAGGCGTTTATGTATCAGGCGGCCCAGTATAAGGGGAAAATGGTACTTTCAGTTTAAGCGTATGTTAATGGAGAGTGTAAAATGGCTTTATTGATCAATGAGGAGTGCGTAAACTGTGGTGTTTGCGAGCCGGAATGCCCGAATGAGGCGATTACTGAAGGTGAGGACATCTATGTGATCGAACCTTCCAAATGCACCGAATGTGTGGGGCATTTCGATGAGCCGCAGTGCGTGAGTGTCTGCCCTGTGGATTGTATCGTCGCCGATCCTGACAATCAGGAATCGAAGGAAGAGTTGCAGGCTAAATTCGAAAAGCTGCAAGCTTAATCAAAAGGTATTTGGCGAAATCCTTGTATGACGCTCCCTTTCCGGGGCTTTCCCGGAAAGGGCGTTTCCCCTATGGCTCCGGTCGCGCCTCATGGGGCGAAGAGGCGGAAAATGAATGATAGCTCTGGCTACACGTTATCCGAGGGCCGTATCCCTGGCTTCAGGAGCGTGGATTGATGAATTCCGCAAGATCTATGGCCGCGGCGCTGGTCGCGGGAATCATCGTTTGTGGAGGCGGCCTCGGCTGGGCGGATACGGTGGTTTTTTCGGAGTCGGAAGCCCGAACCGATCCGGTGACCGTGGAAGTGGCGAGCACACCAGCCCAACGCAATCGGGGTCTTATGTTTCGGCCCTCCCTTAAAGAAGGCCAAGGGATGTGGTTTATCTTTCCCTATGAAAAGGAACTGGCTTTCTGGATGAAAAATGTCCGTTTTCCCATAGATATTATTTTCATCGACAGCAAGTTCCACATCAGGACTATCCACAAATCAGTCCCCCCTTGCCGAACCGAAACTTGCGCCACATATCCCTCCCGGGGTAAAGTTCAATATGTCCTGGAGGTTCAATCCGGGTTTTGTGAAAAGAACGGAATTCGAGAAAACCAGAAAGTAGAGTACAAACCATGAGAGTATTACTGGCCCTGATCCAGGCGCTCACCTTGTCTATGGTGATGGCGACGAGCGGATGTTCCACCGCCTCCATATCGGTCAAGCACCCTTCGGTCATCACGGCGGAAAAGAGGAAAGTCGTCAAGAATGGCGCCGACAAGCAGGTTGTGCTGGCCACCCTGGGCGCGCCGGAAAGCAGGCTGATCTCCGACGATGGGGAAACGCTTTTCTTCAAGGATATCAATCTCAGCTCGGTCTGGGTGCAATTCGATAAGGAAGACAAGGTGAAAGGCTGGGAATGGTCGGATTGATCATCCCTGTTTTTCCGGAAGGTAAATCCTCACTCGCCTTGACATCCGCTTCCTTGAGTTTTATCTCTACCCTAATGAATTCAACACCGGATCTTACTGTTCAAGACTGTGATTAGAGCGGAAAATATATCCAAAAAATACGGCGCCCACCTGGCGCTGGACAACCTCTCCTTCGAGGTGGAAAAAGGGGAAATTTGCGGCTTTCTTGGGCCCAATGGCGCCGGCAAAACCACAATGATGAGGATATTGACCGGTTACATGCCCCCCTCGGCTGGCCGGGCGACGGTGGCCGGGTTCAACGCCATGGAAAATCCGATGGAAGTGAAAAAAAGGATCGGATACCTGCCGGAAACCACCCCCCTGTATACAGACATGCGCGTGGCGGAATATCTGGATTTTGTCGCCGAGCTGAAAGGGTTGACCAGCAGGGATGAGCGCAGGCGCAAGGTGGCCGATGTCATGGAGAGCGCCATGATCACAGACCGGCAGCGGACGCTGATAAAAGCCCTGTCCAAAGGATACCGCCAGCGTGTCGGCCTGGCTCAGGCTCTCCTGAACGATCCGGAAGCCCTGGTGCTCGACGAGCCGTCCATAGGGCTGGACCCAAAACAGATTGTAGAGATCCGCTCCCTGATCAGGAACCTGGCGGGCAAAAGAACAATCATCCTCTCCAGCCACATTCTACCGGAGGTGCAGATGATCTGTTCCCGGGTGCTAATCATAAACAATGGCCGCCTGGTGGCCTCCGATACGATCTCCGGGCTTACAGCCGGGAATGTACGAAAGGTTTCCGTGCGGATGATATGCCCAGCCGCGGAGGCCCAGGAGGCGCTGCTGAGAACCGGTGGCGTGTTGCGGATGGAGAAGCGCGAGGAGTCCAACGGTGTGGTCTTTTTCGATCTTTTCCTCCAGGAGGATCTTGATCTGACTCTATGGCGTCGCAAGTTGCTGGAAATGGTGAACCAGAAAAGCTGGGATCTGGTGGATCTCTTATGCTCCGCCGCCGTGCCCCTGGAGGAGACCTATATCAGGCTTATTTCCAGCGACCTGACCGGGCCGGAGATGGAGGATGGCAAGGAGCAGGATGGAGAGGTGGCGGGGTCTTCCGCCCAGGAGCAATCTTCCGCCAGCCAGGATTCAAACAATCTGGCTCCCGGCGCCGACAATGGAGAGGTGATGAAACCATGAGAACAGTCTACACCATGGTCAAAAGGGAGCTGCGGGCTTATTTCCACTCCTCCATCGCCTACGCCATAATCTTCATGTTCCTGTTCATCTCCGGATATTTCTTTTTCGCAGGGATGAACGCATATGGGCTGGCCAGTTTCGAGATGAGCAAAATGGCGCAGAGAGTGGGCCCCAGGGAGCTGACCATCGCCGGTTTTGTGGTGGCGCCCCTGCTGGGCAACATGTCGGTGGTGCTGCTGATGATGGCGCCTCTTTTGACCATGCGGCTTTTCTCCGAGGAGAAGAAAAACGGTTCCATCGAGCTTCTTTTCACATGGCCGGTGACTGATTTTCAAATGGTGATGGGAAAATACCTGGCCAGCCTGGCGGTGGTGGCCATCATGCTGGGGCTCACCTTGCCCTATGTCGGGTTCATATGGCTGCACACCACACCACCATGGAGCCACATCCTGTCCGGATACATGGGGCTGTTCATGCTGGCGGCCTCGTTCCTGTCGCTGGGGCTTTTCTTCTCCACTCTGACGGAGAACCAGATAGTCTCGGCGGTGCTCTCTTTCGGGGCGCTGCTGATATTCTGGGTGATGGGCTGGACAGCGGGGGGGAACACGGACTGGCTCTCCGAACTGATAAAATATTTTTCCATCCTGGAGCATTTCCAGAATCCTTCCAGGGGAGTGCTGGACACCCGGGACGTGGTGTACTATTTCTCCTTCATTGTGTTTTTCCTTTTTCTCTCACTTCGCGCGCTGGAAGCGGAGAAGATAGGAGGATGAAGTGAAGCTGAGCACTGGCAGAGCTCTTTCCCTGGCAGGGTACACCCTCGTGGTGTTGTTGATCATCGGTCTTGCGAACCTGATCTCCTACCATCAATACACCCGAGTGGACCTTACGGTGGAGGGGAAGCATACCCTGTCGCCCCAGACAAAGAAGATACTGGCGGCGCTGGACAGGAAGGTGACTCTCCTTGCTTTTGTGCAACCCAGCCAGAATCGTGATGTGGCGGATTTCTTTGAGCTGTACGCCTACAATTCCGACAAGGTGACCTACGAGATAATAGATCCGGTGAAATCCCCAGGGAAGGCGAAAAAATATAACGTCATCTCATACAACACCTTCGTTGTGGAAGTGGAGCCGGAAAGGCGCGAAGTGGCCCAAAACCTGGAGGAGAGGGAACTCACCGGCGCTATCATCAAGGCCCTGACGGAAAAACAGAAAAAGATATATGCGCTGACAGGACACGGAGAGCGGGGCCTGGAGGATCAGAAACCCTTAGGCTGGGCCGGGGCCAAGGCGGGGATACTCTCTGACCTGTATGAAGTGGAAACGCTCAACTGGTTCGAGACGGGAAAAATCCCCGATGACGCCGACCTGCTGATCATTCCCGGACCGAAAGACGATTTTCAGGATGCGGAGCTTGACCGGCTGCGCGAATATCTGGCGGATGGCGGAAAGCTGATGATCGCTCTGGATCCTGGCAAGCGCCCTAAGCTTGAAGGACTGGTGAAGGATTACGGGGTGCTGTTCTCCGACGACATGATCCTCGATCCCTTGAGCCAGAGACTTGGGTTCGAGCCGCTGGTGGCCACGGTTTCCTCCTATGAAAAAGGGCCCATTACCAGGGACCTTGCCACAGTCAGCTTTCTGACGGTTGCCCGTTCCCTCACTCATGCAGGGGAGAACAAGGCCTCCGCCCAGGCGCTCCCCATTGGCGCCACCGCCCAACAGAGCTGGGGGGAGACAGATATGGACTCCATCGAAAAGGGGAATCCCACTTTCAGCGAATCCGATGATCTGCCGGGGCCACTTACGGTGGCGATGACATCGGAATGGAAAGCCGGGCCTGGCCGGGGGGAGCGCAGGATCGGCGAGGAGCAGAATAAGGGCCGCATGGTGGTGGTGGGGGATTCGGACTTCGCCTCCAACGCCATGCTGGGGATGGCGGCCAACCGGGATCTTTTCCTGAACATGATCTCCTGGCTGCTGGAAAGCGAGGCGAGGATCGCCGTCCGGGCCAAGGCGCCGGAATTCAATCCCATCATGTTTACGGACGAACAGATAAACCGCATATTCTGGGGATCGGTGGTAATGATCCCGGTTATGGTGGCCGGCGTCGGATTCTTTGTATTGTTCAGGCGAAGGCGGCCATGAAAGGAGGAAGGCTGGCGGCGGCGGTCCTTATACTGGCCGCGCTGCTTGGTGGATATTACCTCTACAAGGAGGTATGGCTCCCAGGAAAAGAGGCGGAGGATAAAAAGGCCAGTCTGCTCCTCTCCGTGGATGCGGGGAAGGTGGAAAGAATTCGTGTCAGGGAAACCGGGGCGGAAATGGTGGAAGTTGTCCGGCAAAATGGACAGTGGCGCCTGATGGCCCCGCTGGAGACGGAGGCGGACCAGAAGACCGCCAACAGGGCCACCTTGATAGCCGAGGCCCTGACTTTCAAACAGGATCTGGGGCAGGTGGAGAACCTGGAGGAATTCGGGCTGGATGAAGGGCATGCCAAGGTTCTGGAATTCATTCACCAGCCGGGAGGAGAGAGCGCCACCCTGCGTCTGGGCGCCAGGGAGATGGTGGGAGGTGGCCTGTACGCCTCGGTGGGGGGAGCCAACCACGTCTACCTACTGGATGGCTTCACGGCGGAAGGGCTGGACCTTTCGCTGATCCTCATGCGAAAGAAGAATTTTTTTGACAGGGAATTCGAGGATATGCAGGCCCTGGAATATTCAAGACCGGGGATGGAAAAGATACGAATAGAAAGGTCTGGCGATGGGGAGTGGCGGATAACCTCTCCTGTCCAGACCCAGGCCTCCACCATGGCGGTGGATGGACTGGCCAAAAAGTTCCTGCGGATGAACGCCATAGGGTTTCATGAAGAGGACGCCGCAGACCTGGCGCCCTATGGTCTGGACAAGCCCCGGATGGAATTCACGGCCTATTTTTCCAAGGACGATTCCGGAACAAAAATCACCCTGGGCGCCAATACCCCCAGCGGCGCCGTCTATGCCCTGTGGCCCGATGGAAAGAAGGTGGTTAGAGTGGTGCAGGAGATGGCGGAAAGTCTTCCCGGCTCGATCATGGATCTGCGGGAATTGTCGCTGATGTCTCTGGACATCGCCTCGGTGACAGGGATTACTGTCACCACGGAAAAGCAGAGGCTGGAGATAAAGAAGAAGGTCTCCGCTGATAATAAGCCTGACCGGTGGGAGATAATTGAGCCAGTGCGGACCCTGGCCGACCCGGTGGGGGTATCCAGCCTGCTCAACGCCGCCCGGAGTATCAAGGCTGCCGCCTATCCCGGAGGAAAGGAGGAGGCTCTGCTGGCTGGGAAAACCCTGGAGAAGCCGGACTTGGAGCTCAGGCTGGATACGGATAAGGGGCCGGTCACCGCTCGCTTCTCTGAATCTCGTAACAAGGCGAAATACTGGGCGGCGGCGGATGGAAACCCGGAAATCCTTGTTGTGGCCGCCGAGGAGGTTAAACCCCTGCGCAAGGGGGTGTTCGAGCTTAGGGAAAGGCGCCTGCTGGCCATGGCTTCGGCCGATGTGACCAGGGTGCGGATAGAGCGCCTGGGGGAAACCTTCGAGATAGAAAAGAATGCGGACGACTATATGGTCATTCTCCCGGAAAGGGCGCGGATCCGCCATGGGGAGTGGACCGAGTTCTTATGGACATTACTGGAGTTGCGGTTCGCCGGGGTGATATCCGAGGAGAAAATAGAAGATGGCGATCCTGCCTTTGGGAAACCTGCGATGGTGATAACCATTTTTGGAGAAAGTGGAGAGATGCTGGAACGGGTGGAGATCGCCAAATCGGTGGACGATGATAAATGGTACAGGGCGCGGCTGGCCAACAGGCCAGGGCTTTATGACGTGGACTGGTTTTATGTCGAGGATGATGTGACCCTTGGCCTGGAAAAACTGCTGGGAGCGGACAGGCCAGGGGAGGAATCCCAAGGCTTCTTTCGCTGAGGGCATGGCTGCAGGGATGATAACAAACAGTATAAAAAGATAGATATGGAAAAAGAAAAAGATAAGGAACAGACCATAGAAATTATGGATCGTCGAAGGATAAAATCCGCTGAAGACACCTGTGACGACGCCCCGGAGGCGGATCTGGATCGGGCGCCCACCGCGTTCGAGAAGATAAAAGAGGAAGCGCTGGAAAAGGACCAGAAGCTGAAAGAGTATATCGCCGCCTACAAGGAGCAGGTGGAGGAGATGGAAAAGGCGCGAAAAAGGCTGGAGGAACAGGCGGACACTCGCGCCAGCGCCAAATTCGCCGATGTGGTGTCGGAGCTTTTTCCCGCCATGGACGACCTGGACCGGGCGCTGGAATCGGCCCGCGACAAAAGCCCCGACGACCAGTTGGTCAAAGGGGTGGAAATGGTGCGCAAAAGATTGTTCGCCGTGTTGGCAAGCCATGGAATGGAAATGATAAACTGTATTGACGAAAAGTTTGACCCCAATGTGGCGCAGGCGGTGGCCATAACCCCGGTGGATGATGAAGCGCTGGATGATGTGGTGGTGGAGCAGCTTTCGCCGGGATACAGGATGGGTGGCCGGGTGTTGCGGCACGCCATGGTGAAAGTGGGTCATAAAGAGGATCAGGGATGACGGACAGATGATAAAAAGAGACTATTACGAAGTGCTGGAGGTGGAGCGCAACGCCGACGCCAATACCATAAAAAAGGCGTACCGGAAAAAGGCGTACCAGTTCCACCCGGACCAGAACAGCGACAACCCGGAGGCGGAGGAGAAGTTCAAGGAAGCTTCCGAGGCCTACGAGGTGCTGCGCGACCCTGACAAGAAAAGTCTATACGACCGTTATGGCCATGATGGGTTGAAACGATCCGGGTTCGAGGGATTCCACGGTTTTGAGGATATATTCTCCAATTTCGGCGATATCTTTGAGGACTTTCTCGGCGGCGGCGGAAGGCGAAGGCGGGGGCCCAACCAGCCGACCAGGGGCTCGGATCTGCGGTTTGATCTGGAGATAGAATTCATGGACGCGGCCAGGGGCATGGAGAAGGAGATCGAGATAGAGAAAATGGTCGCCTGCAAGCGATGCAAAGGCTCCAGAAGCGAGCCGGGATCGCAACCGGAAGTATGCTCCCTCTGCAAGGGGAGCGGCAGGGTGACCCGTTCCCAGGGGTTCTTCTCCCTGGCCACCGCATGCCCGGAATGCCGTGGCGAGGGAACCCGGATCAAAGACCCATGCAGGGAATGCAAAGGCCAGGGCGCCGTGGCGGAGAAGAAGAAGCTGGCCATCAAGTCGCCTGCGGGGGTGGACACCGGCTCCCGGCTGAGGCTGCGGGGCGAGGGAGGCCCGGGGCTCAACGGTGGCCCTTCAGGTGACCTTTATGTCGTGCTGCATGTGAAAGACAGCGATCTGTTCGTGCGCCATGAGGACGACCTGGTGGTGACTGCGGAGATATCATTTCCCCAGGCTGTGCTGGGGGCGGATGTCACCATCCCCACCCTGGAAGGGGAAACGACATTCAACGTTCCGGCCGGGTCCCAGTCCGAGACGCTCCATCGCCTCTCCGGCCGGGGTATCGCCCACCTGCAGGGTTATGGCAGGGGAGACCTGATCGTGCGGCTGCTGGTGAAGACACCCACGAGAATAACCAAAGAGGAAGAGGAACTGTACCGAAAACTGGCGGAGTTGGGCGGCAGTGATGTGCGACCGCATCATAAAGGGTTTTTCGAGAAGCTGATAGGGTAGGGGAGACACAAACCCGGGGGACTTTATCCCACGCGGATTTCGTCCTACAGGGAATCAGTCCCGAGGGACTGCCAGCATTTTGTCCAGCGCGCTCTTTGCCCGCAGGCGGATATCCTCCGGCACTGTGATCACATGCTTCATCTCCACCAGCGCCTCGTGGATATCCTCCAGGGTGGTGACCTTCATGTTGGGGCACAGCATATCTTCCGACACCAGGATGAACTCCTTGTCCGGGTTCTCCAGGCGTAGCCGATAAAGGATCCCCGCCTCTGTGGCGATGATGAACTTCCTGGCGTTCTCCTTCTTGGCGTAGGTGTACATGCCGGAAGTGGAGCAGATGTGGTCCGCCAGATCCAGGATATCAGGGGCGCACTCCGGGTGGGCCACCACTTTTGCGTCCGGATGGGTTTGCTTCATCTCCATCACAGTCTGGGCTTTCAACTGGTGATGGGTGGGGCAGAAGCCCTTCCACCAGTCCACTTTCTTTTTCGTATGACGCGCCACGTATTTGGCCAGGTTCATATCCGGGGTCATGAAGACCCTGTCGCCCGGCAGGGAGTTCACCACGGCGACGGCGTTGGCCGATGTGCAGCATATGTCCGATTCGGCTTTCACTTCCGCCGAGGAATTCACATAGGTGACCACGGGGATATCCGGCCCCAGTTCGGCTCTTTTCTCCCGTAGCTTCTCCGGGGTGATCATGTCCGCCATGGGGCAGCCTGCGTCGATGTGGGGCAGCAGCACCGTCTTGTCCGGCGACAGTATGGCGGCGGACTCCGCCATGAAGTGGACCCCGCAAAACAGGATCACCTCCGCGTCTGTCCTGGCCGCCTCCATGGAGAGGGCCAGCGAGTCTCCTCCTATGTCGGCGATCTGCTGGATCTCGTCCCGCTGATAGTTGTGGGCCAGCATCACGGCGTTTCGCTCTTTAACCAGGCGGCGGATTTCCTGTTGAAGTTCGGTGGTCTTTTCTGCTATCAAACTCATGGGCTGAATTTTCCGGTGAAGTTCTATACACTATTCTAATCCACTAACAAGGCGCAGGGCAATCGCAGACGCATCGGGCGGCGTGGCCCTGGCCAGATCCGGGAGTTGAGACTTGAATAAATCCAGCGTTTCCGCCGCATGGTTGTATGCGGCCATTGTCTCCATGATGTTCATGGGCATATACGCGTTACTTGTGGGGCTTTCGCGGACGCCTGGGCTGAACACCCTTTTTCCCAGCCAGGATTTTTTCCGCGTGGCGTTGATGACCCATGTGGTTCTCTCTTTGCTGATATGGTTTCTGGCGTTCATCATGTTCCTGGCCTATCGTGTCACTGGTGAATCCTCCTCTTCCACCCTAGCCAGGATTCCGGCGGTGGGAGCGTATATCGGCATAGCGATGATAGTCATCACTCCGTTCACCGGCCCGGTGACTCCCATTCTGAACAACTACGTCCCGGTGCTGGACCATGGGTTATATCTTACTGGAGTGGTGGTGTTTCTGGTCTCCGCCGTGGCGGGATGGCTGCTGGTGGCCCCGGCGCTGTGGCGATATACCAGGGGCGGGGCGCCGTTGCAGGCTCTGGTGGGTGGCTCGCTGCTATCCGCCGGGGTGGCGCTGATAGCAGGAGTGGTCTGTTTTGCCCTGGCCTGGAGCATGCTGGGAGGGTATGACCAGATGGATGATCCCAAGACATATTACGAGAGCCTGTTCTGGGGCGGTGGGCACGTTTTGCAATTCACCAATACTTTCGCTGTGATGGCAGTGTGGGCGCTGCTGGCGAGCATGGCGGGCAAGGGGGACAAGCTGATCCCCTCCCAGGTGGCCTGGGCGATCCTGGCGACTATGATCCTCTTCGTCCTGGTGGCGCCTTTCGCTTATTTCATGAACCCGGCGGACAGCCACGAGGCGCGGATGTTCTTTCTGGAGCTGAAGCGCTGGGGCGCCGGGATCGGGGCCATAGCCGTGGGGGCGGCGGCGGTTTTCGCGGCCAGGGTCGGCGGCGCCGATCCGGTGGCCTCGCGGGGGTTGAGTCTGTCCATCTTTCTCTATGGCCTGGGAGGATTGATAGCGCTTACCCTGCAAGGGTCCGACACTCGCGTTCCCGCCCACTATCATGGGGTCATCGGCGCGGTCACCCTGGCCTTCATGACCTATGCCTTGAAGGTCACCACCCTGGCCGGATGGATGCCGGTGAAAGAGAAATGGCAGAAGAGGCAGGTGACCTTTTATGGTTTGGGACAGAGCCTCTTTGTGACGGGGCTTTTTATTGGCGGGCTTGCCGGATTGCCCCGCAAGACCTTTGGCGCGGCCCAGGAGCTGGACAGCGTCCTGAAGAAGACCGGGATGGGAGTGATGGGGATCGGCACGATTCTGGCCGTGTCCGGTGGTGTGATGTTTATCATCTTCATGCTCAGGGCCTTTTTCTCCAAGGGGAAAAATGATGCTTGACCGATCAGTGATGCTCATCCTGGCGCTGGTGACGTTGTCGGCGGGGTGCGTGCCGGGCCAGCGGGCGCCGGAGGCATATTCCAGGTGCGAAAAGTGCCATGGCATGCCCGGCGGCGGAAACCAGAAAGGGGGCCCGGACCTGGCCGAATCCACCACCGACCTGGAGTTGTTTTCCAAGCAGGTGAAATTAGGCTCCCGCTGGAAAGGGAGCGACGACAAGAAACAGAGTTACAAATGGAAGCAGATGCCGCCGCAGACGGGAGTTTCCGACAAAGATATAGAGCGGATATTCAAATTTGTCCATGCAGGTAAATAGCCGACCTTCCCAAAACATCCATGGCCATGTGGGCTAGAATTATGGGTGGAAGGGAAATCAGCCACCGACGTGAAATGAAGGAGACGTAATGGAATCTATTGATAACATGCTCGATATGGCGCTTCCTGGTTTGACCATGTGGCAGCTTTCCCTTTCTGTTATCGTTATCCTCTTCACCCTTTTTCTGCGAAGGCCCATCCTGGACCGCTCGTTGAAGTGGATGGAGAATTTGGCCGCCAAATATGAGGGGGAGTGGGACGAGGAGTTCACCCACTCCATCGGCCAGCCGCTCAACGTCCTGATCCTGGTCTATGGCCTGTTGCTTTCGCTGAATGTCCTTCCTCTTCCACAAAAACCTGTGAATATAGCGGGCTTTGTGGATATGGCGGAGTTGATGACCGTACTGGTGTTGGGGCTGTGGCTTTTTTCCCGAATGATCTCCGCCATGGACAAGGTTATCCGCAAGCGGGCGCTGGATCCGGAGCATTGGCTGGACGCCGGCCTGGCGCCTTTCATCACCATTTCGCTGCGGATCATCGTGTTTGTCACCGGTGTCATAGTCATCGCGCAAAACCTGGGGTATTCGGTGAGCGGGCTTGTGGCCTCCCTGGGCCTGGGCGCGGCGGCCCTGGCGCTGGCTTCCAAGGATACGGTGGCCAACCTCTTCGGCTCCCTCATGATAATGATGGACAAACCTTTCCAGGTGGGGGACTGGATCAGGGGGAGCGGGTTTGAGGGGACGGTGGAGGAAATCGGGCTGCGCTCCACCAGGATCAGGACGTTCGACAAGACCGTGCAGAATGTCCCGAACAATCTGCTGGCCAACGTGATTATAGAAAACATGGACCGCCGGAAGGACAAGGACCTGAATATGAGGCGGGTCTCCATAATCATAGGAATCGCCCAGACCGCCACCGCCGACCAGATGGAAGAACTGGTGGACCAGGTGAAGAATCTGTTGATGGAAGAGCCGATGGTGAACAAGAGTTATGAGCCGATGGTTTATTTCAGCGATTTCGGCCAGTCCAGTTATGACCTGATGGTGTACTATTTCGCCCATACCGACTGGCGCACATGGCTCAAAGCCAAGCAGACAGTGAATATCAAGATTATACGCAAGCTGGAGGAGATGGGGCTTTCGCTGGCCTACACCACCCAGACGGTGTATCTGGAGGGAAAGGACAATGCCAGAGCATTGTTGGGCGGGGATGGAATTGCGTCTATCCCCCAAGAAAGCCGAACAGGGAAAGAGCCAGAATAGGGGGGAGCTTCAAGCCGCTCCCCCCCCCATGGGTCACAGCTGCAAAAAGCTTGTGTCCACATCGAATTCGATGAAGTTTCTTATGCCCTGCCACTGGTCGTCCATCAACATGAAGAAACCGAAATTCTCATACTTGTAGTCCGCCGGAGCTCGGGCCGGGTCGAAGGGGAGGGATGGCTCGGTGGAGTATAGAAGCTGGCCCAGATACAGACCATCGGATATGCGCACAAGCTCGTCTATGCACAGAAAGTCCGGTGGCATGGTGTGGAAACTTGGCCACCTGTAATTGAATTGCAGAACCTCGGCGGTGGAAGTCTGTGGGTTGATGGAAGGAGCGAAGCAGGCTATGAAATAGAAACTCTTCACTCCGACTCCATGGGCCTTCTCGTTTTCGTTGGGCTTTTCCACAACCATTCCGATTTTATCCACGTTTTCCACGAAGATCGCCGCCGGAAGCGAGGGGTCCAGCCTTTCGCTATATGTGTTGGCCCCAACGAATACCTGCCCCTTGTCGTTATAATAGGCCGCGTCCGCCCCGATGTATCTTGCGGCGCCCTCCACCGTGGTGGGGGTGAAGCTCTTCCCGGTCCAGGGGGAGAAGGGCCTGGCGATGGGCCACAGCTTGTTGAGTATGTTCAGCGGCTCGAATATCTTGAAAAATCCCGAGCTTTGGAAAGCCACCACGCCGCCGTTGAAATAGCCATTGATGCCCTCTGGCCGCTGGCCAAGGCTGAACAGCTCTTTTAGAGCAGTGAAGGACTTCTTCTCCCTGTCGCCCCCCTCGGCCACGCCGTTGGAGAGGTCGCGCAGGTAGTGGAGGACTGTTTTGCCAGCGCCAAGGTTTTGCTCCAGCGAGCTGGCCTTTTGCGGATCGGTGAGGGTGAAAGTGCGGAACCGCTCAGGCAGGTCCGTTGATATATCGTCGGTCAGCTCCGGCCAAAGTCTGTTCTTCTCTTGAACCCAGGAGTCGTCCATAAGCAGGAAATATCCGAAGTCGCGATACTCATAATCCTTGTCTGGCGCCGAAGGGTCATAGTCCTTGCCGATGCGCTGTAGCGTGGTGGCGTAGAATAGCTTGCCCAGCAGAAGGCCATCGGCTATGTATACGATCTCGTCCACCAGAAGGTCGTTGGGAAAACGGTTTCCCAGCTTCTTCCATCGATAGTTCAGCGCCACCACCTGCTTGCCGGGATTATCCGGATCGATGGATGCGGCCTTTCGCGCCAGAAACATTCCTCCCTTCTGGGAAATCCAGGATCGCTGTATCCCTTCCGGCGGCGGCGCTTTTTTCATGTCCATTATGGCGGTGAGGGCATAGCCGGCGATATTGTTCACTATTTTCCCGTCATCCTGGCGAAAGGAGTTTATCCCCAGCATGTATCCATCGCCACTGGCCTGGCCGTCGGTGAAATGATCCAGCTTTTCCGCGCTGATGGGGGCGAAATTCTTCCCCGCCCAGGGCGAGGAACTGGAGAGGATGCGTCCGTAGAACATCTGCATCGGATCCGCTTGTTTCAGGCCGAATTTTTTAAGAAAGCCTTCCAGCTTGGCAAAACCATCCAGGCCGGTCTTAAGGCCCAAAGTTACACCATGATAGTATCCGTCCAGATCCTCGGGGGGGATGCCCAGGGTGAAAAGCCGGTCCAGCTTCACCGCCAGGTCGCCGTAGGCAGTGCTCTTGTTGATCTGGGTCGCGTATTCTTTCATCAACTCCAGAGGTGAGTTCTTGTTGGCCATATCCTGATCCAGGATCTGCCGTAGCACCGGATCATCGGTCTTGTCTGTGGATAGCAGCGTAAAGGGGCGGGGCTCAGTTTGTGTATTCATGGGACTCTCCTTGTTTTTGGTTCATTCTGATCATTCGCCAGAACCGGATGGATGGGCGATCAGGTACCACAGCTGCATGGCGAACAGCGTCAGATCGAACACCCCCAGAAACTGATATATAAACCGAAGGCTATCTTCTTTGAGCAGGAAAAAACCCTCGGCGAAAAAAAGGATGGAGAGCCCAAGGCGCATGAAGGCGGACCATTGGTTCAGTTCGCGAACCTGGTCTGTGCGGAAGGCCAGGAG
>JAOUPQ010000108.1 GCA_029879765.1 Nitrospinota bacterium
GTTATGGCTCTGGCGGACAGGGCGGAGCAGAAGTCTTTGCACGACAGGCTGGCCGCCACCAGGGTCATTGTGAAAGGATAGGGGATGTTAACCGATTTGCACACTGTCAAAGTCGCCGGTTTTGACTGCCCGTCCTGCCATGAGCGGCTGTTTATGGAAAATTCCGGCCCCACGATCTGCCCCAGATGCGGCTGGCGGGGAGAGGCGTATATCATGCGGGCCCTGAGGGAGAAGGTGGAGTCCGCCAATGACGCGGCGATGAACCAGGCTGTGTGCGCGTTTCATCCCACAAAACAGGCGATGGCGGTGTGCGCCGGCAGTGGGGATTACATATGCTCTCTGTGCGCTGTGGAAATGGATGGAGAGGTATACAGCGCCGGTTATCTTAGCCGGGGAGGCAAAAAGAAACTGACGAAAACATTCTCCCGTCGGCTCAACCGGCCGGACAGGGAAATGACTGTCTATCTTCTGTTGACCCTTATTTTCTTTTTCCTGGCGCCGGTGATGATCCCCCTGGCCATCCATCGCTATTTCCGGGCGCTGAAGCTTAGGAAAACCGATGAGTTATTCGCCAGAATGTTCTCCAACCTGGAAGCCTTTGTTTGGGGGATAATCCTGGCTGTCATGACGGTGTTGTACACTCTGGGCGCAATCGCCCTGATAATGTAAAGGAATGGTCCATGCCCCCTGATTTGCGTATAAACGGATTTATCAGCCGCAAGAGCCTCTTGATCACGGACAATTCCCTTGTCCTGCTGGAGCATAGCGAGTTTAACGACAGGGTCAAAAAGATAATGCACGAAAGCATAGAATCGATCATTGTCTGGAAGAAAACCCCGTGGATCAAGATGACATTGACCGCCCTTATTCTGGGAGGAGTGGCCAGTATCCCCTTTATTGCAGGATCTGGTATTGATAACCCTGGAACCAAGGCGAATTTGCTGATTGTCTCTGTGATCCTTGTCACTCTGGAGGTGATATTCCTGTTGCGAAAAAACGTTTTCATCAGGATAAACCACGCCGGCGAAACCCTGGACTTATCCTTTTCCGCATACCCGTGGCAGGTGCGAAAGTTCGTGGAAAAGAGCAAGACAAGCGTGGAGAGGGTTCAGCGTGAACTTAGGGAGAAACGAAACGCCGCTTCTTCCGGAGAAAATAGCACCGAGGTCGAGAAAGATGCGTTTTTCGTGGAAGAGGAAACCACCAAAGATAGCGCGTCTTGATTAATACAGCCACAGCGCATTCATACTGACCCGACAAAGATTGGGGCAGGGGGCGCATGGAACCCGCCTTCAAAAGGCCAGTTCCATGACGCCAGGCTCCGCCATGTTCAACGCGCAAGCGCCTTTTTATCCCAGGGCCATCTCCCGGAGGTGATGGCCTTTTGGGCTATATACGGATTATACAGATCGGGTTATTAAACGAAAGGGGGGGCGGGGCGAATCCTTCGATTATACCGCGCTAATTCACCGGTTCTCCATTATTGGAAGGCTCTGAATCCCTTTTTTCCTCGCCACGGCTGTTATTGGTTACCAGGTTTTCCTTCATGCTCTCCTGGATAGACCTCAAGGTATATATGCGGATATGCCGCTTTTTCCCCTTCACATAGGATGAGCCCAGGTGGGCCACTTCCACCTCCCCCTCGATGTTATGGTACACACTCTCGGACATAAGAAGCGGTATCCCATATTCCTTTGTCAATCCTTCGATCCTGGCGGCGGTGTTGACCGTGTCCCCGATTATGGAATAGTCCATCTTGTCCGCGCATCCGATATTGCCGACGATGGCCTCGCCACTGTTCAGCCCTATCCCCATTTTGATGTGGGGGAATCCAGGGAACAACCCGACCTTGTTCAGCCGCTCCGCGGCGTGCAGCATTTTCACAGCGCCCCATACCGCCGCCAGGGCCCCGTCCCGTGGATCATATTCCGGAGCGCCGAAAATGGCCATGATCCCATCCCCCGTGTATTTGTTCACATATCCCCCCGCCTCGGTGATGGCGGCGGTCATCTCTGTGAAATAGCGGTTCAGCCCCTCCACCACCTGGTGGGGCTCCAGCCCCTCGGAGATAGTGGTGAAGCTTCGGATGTCGGCGAACATGACGGTGGAATATACCAGCCTTCCCTTGAAGTCCACCGAGTCCGGAGCCTTGAGGATCTTCTCCATAACCTCCTGGCTGACGTATGACTTGAAATGGCGGGTGAGTTGGCTGCGAATCTTGTATTCGGTGAAATAGATGAATATCCCCGTGGCCGGAATCGCCGCCAGGGCTGCAGCGACGGGAGGCCAGACCGACAAAACGACCCCATCGCCCATAAGAGAAAATGCCGCCAATATCCATGCGGCTGTTAGGCCGGTGGCGGCGGCGAAAACCCAGGCCAGGGAGCCGCGGATCATAAGAAGCGATAAAAATACCCCCAACGCCATGGCGGCCATGTTGTCGTTGAACGCCTCCACTTTTACCAGGGGTGTGGAGGAGAGAAGAGTCTGCAGCGTCTGCAGATGGATAACCACATCAGGGGCGGCGGGCAAAGATGGCTCGTATGGATTATAGGGGACGGGCCTTGTGTCGCTGATCTTGGCCGAAGTGCCCCCTATGAACACAACCTTGCCATGGAGGTTGGGCCCCAGCTCCGATGACACATGGGAGTCATCCATCTTGAGCAGGTCCGCAAAGGAGTATACAGCCCTGGCAGGGATCCTTCGTCGATAGTCCACCATCAGCAGATTGGATTTGCCTTCACATGCCTTGTCCGGTTTCTTGACAAGCTTGTCCAGATCATGCAATCCGGTGAAAAGAAGGTAATATGCGGAATAGGCTATGGAAGGATCCACGGAGCCATCACCATGGGTGTGGCAGGGGAGATAGTTGCGTATGGCGCCATCCGGGTCCGGCGACAGGTCCAAAGAACCCATGCCAGAGGAAACCTTTCGGAACTTCTCGTGGGGTATTTCCATGGCGCCTGGTTTTTCCGTATAGCCGAACAGGACATGGGTCCCTGCCTTCTCCGCCTGGGCTATGGCGTCTTGCAGGGCCTTGTCCAACCCCGGCGTGTATGGCTCCAGCGAAACCGAAGGTATGACGTTTATAGCCACCACCGCCACCTGGGCCTTTGTCAGCAAGGTGATGGCCCTGGCGAACCTGGCAGGCCAAAGCACCAGCGGATCCTTGATGGAACCCATGGTGGCGTCATCGATCTTTATCAGCGCCAGGGGCGCGTCGCTTTCCCCTCCCGCGCTTTGGGCCATGGAGGAATCATAGACCAGGCGGTCAATTTCCAGGACCAGCTCGGTCTGGCTGGTTAAAAATGGGAGGATGGCGCTGGCTACAATGGCCATGTACATGGCTCGCTTTCGGCTTATCTCCATCGCTTCCCCCCATGTCCTGTGAGCTTGTTATGGAAAATCGCATGTGATTATACATTTTTATGTAGTTGATATCCATGGCTACATTTCCGGATGTAGGGATATACACCACCTTCTGCGAAAAATATGAAAACGGTATGTTGAATAATTTGCTATTCAATCGCAAAATACTTTGCTTTTCATCCCATCTCTGTTAATATCAGTTTACCTATCGGGAGTGTGAGGTTAAAGCGCAGTATGCAGAATTCCAATGTGGCGGTGGTCTGTTACGAGGATGATCGATTCAAGGATTCCGTGGGATCCTTTCTGATCGAGCATTTCCACATCACACCTGTGTACCTGGATGTG
Source organism: Nitrospinota bacterium (assembly GCA_029879765.1). Lineage (GTDB taxonomy): Bacteria > Nitrospinota_A > UBA7883 > UBA7883 > UBA7883 > JAOUMU01. The sequence goes on from JAOUPQ010000108.1 coordinate 3,715, forward strand.
ATATCAACCTCATCCATCAAGCGCAAAAACCTCCAAGTGTTTCTTGTGAATAGTGACGCCCTGGGAAAACAAATGAAATACGCGGAGAACTTTCGGACTGTGATGACCCGCATGAACTCCAGCCTGCGAAAATCGATTATCATGCTGACCCAAAATATCAAGGTCAGCGATTTTTTGCGCAACATGGAGTTTGCTGCGGTGGAGACCATTGATATAGGCTCCGGCATGGCGGGACTGAAGGTGGCTGTTTCCCACTGTCTGTCCGGGAAGGGACAATCCCATGGGATGAAAAGAGAAGAGGAAAACAGGGCAAAGGACATGCTAGAATAGGCGCATGTTCCCAGTAGGAAGACCACCGATTGCGGCCTTATGGCTTGTCATATTAGTAATTACCTCATCCTGCGGATATTCTCTGGCAGGCCGGGGGATGGCTCTGCCTCCCGATGTCAGATCCATCCGAATCCCCGTGTTCTCCAACCAGACCCAGGAGCCCGATATAGAGAATATCGTCACAAGATCAATCAAGGACCGTTTCATTCGCGACGGCAGGCTCTCCGTGGTGGACTCCGACACCGCCGATTCCGTTCTCACCGGGATTGTGCTCCGATATAACTTGAGGCCACTTTCCTATGACACCCAGAACAATGTCACCTCCTACCTGGCGGAGCTTAACATCTCTGTGACCCACAAAACCGCCTCCGGCCAAGTCCTCTCCAAAAGGAAAGTGGACACAAAGGAGGTGTATAAGGTGGAGCAATTAGTGGCCCAGTCTGAAATCAACCGCAAGGTGGCGTTGCTGGAGGCCGCCTCCACTTCCGCCGAGTCTATCCTCTCCCTGGTGGTGGAGGCTTTCTAGTGGCGCATATGGGAGTATGAGACAATAAAGGCGCCCATAGGAGAAACAACAGGGTTAAAAGCCTCCCAGAAAAGGGCTTTGGAGCGCCTGTATCGAAGACGATGTGGGCCAGGGGCCATCATCAGCGCGGAACTGTGCTCCACTCTATTGCAAATCTCCACAGAAATCGGAAGACAGGTGGGGTTGATGCTCGACCGCGCCGGCAGGGTGGAAATGGTGATAGTTGGCTCCCCGGAGCAAATCGTGATCCCCGCCCTGGGCCGGGAGCGAACCGGCGGCGGCAGGCTGCGCGGCCTTCGTCTGGTGCACACCCATCTTCGGGGCGAGCCTCTTTCCACGGAAGATCTCACAGACCTGGCGCTGTTGCGTCTGGACATGGTGGCGGCGGTGTGGGCTGGCGCGCCAAACAAACCGCCGGTGATGCAGAGGGCTCACGTCAACCCCGAAGGGGATGAAGGCAAGCCGTGGGTGGTTTTGCCCCATGCGGGGCTGGATCCGGACGAGGTGAATTTCGCCGAATTCATCGCAAGCCTGGAAACCCGGCTTGCAAGGGACACCGGCGGCGGGACCCGAGGCGAGGCCAGAAAAGCCATGCTTATCCATCTGTCCCAACTGGCCAAACATAAGGCGGAAGAGCGCCTGGCGGAACTGAGCGAACTGGCCAGGACGGAGATGATCGATTCCGTGGAGAAAGTCATATACCGGGGAGCGCCCCATCCCCAGACCATGCTGGGCTCAGGCAGGGTGAAGGAACTTATGATCCGGGCCATGGCCAAAGGGGTGGACATGCTGTTGTTCGATCAGGATCTAACCCCCGCCCAGTTGAAATGGATCGGAAACCTGGCCGACATGCCGGTGATGGACCGGACCCAGCTGATACTGCGAATTTTCGCGCGCAGGGCCCACACCAGCGATGGGAAACTGCGGGTGGAGCTGGCCAGGCTGCGCTACGAGCTGCCACGGGTGGGGGCCAGGGAAGCGGCCCTTAGCAGGATACGAGGCGGCATCGGGCTGCGCGGCCCCGGCGAGACAACCGCGGAAACATCGCGCCGAATGATAAAGGACAGGATCAGCTCCATAGAGAAGAAGATAGCCAGGCTGGGCCTGGGACGGGAGGAGCGCCGGAAGAAAAGAAAACGGGCGGGGATTTTCCAGGTGGCGATAATCGGCTATACCAACGCGGGAAAATCCACCCTGCTAAACGCCATGACCAACAGCCGTGTGCTGGTGGAGGACAAGCTTTTCGCCACCCTCGATCCGGCCACCAGGATTATCCGATATCCCAGGAAGATGGAGGTGGCGATCTCCGATACGGTGGGTTTCATCCGGGACCTGCCAGAAGACCTGCTGGACGCTTTCCGGTCCACCCTGGAGGAACTGCAGGACGCCGACCTGCTGCTGCATGTGGTGGATCTGTCCGCCGCCGGATTCCAGACTTATATCGCCACCGTAGAGAAGATCCTGGCGGACCTGAACCTGGAGCGAATACCGAGAAAAATAGTCCTGAACAAGGTGGATCTGCTGGATCCGAAGGAGGTGGCCAACCAGTGCGCCCGCTATGACGCTGTGGGCATCAGCGCCCGGGATGGCCTGGGCGTGGCCCAGCTGGCCACCCTGGTTCAGGAACAGGCCTCCGTGATAAGAGCCCAAAACTCCGCCACGACCAACTATGGGGAATCAGGTTTCAGCAAGATGAAGGATTTCGAGGACTGATCAAGGTGTGATGTGGGGGATGGTACAAGGAAGCGAAAGCTTCCCTGCTTCCGCCTCCTGGCGCTGGGTATGTCATTGCTTCCCATCGCCCCAAAGCTCATGCAGCCTTTCATCCCTGCCGCAGCTGTAGCGGTAATACTTATATCGAATCGGGTTCTTCCTGTAATAGTCCTGGTGATACTCCTCCGCCGGATAGAATTCGGTGGCTCGGGTGATCTCTGTCATTATCGGCCCGGCGAAGGGTTTGCTTTTCTCCAGCCTTCGCAGCGAATCCTCGGCCTCCTTCTTCTGGGTATCGTCCAGATAAAAGATGGCGGATCTATATTGCGAGCCGATATCGCAAAACTGCCTGTCCCTCACCGTGGGGTCGATGTTCCGCCAGAAGACCTCCAGCAGCTCGGTGTAGCTTATCTTGCGTGGGTCGAATGTTATCCGCACCACCTCGGCATGTCCGGTGCCCCCATTGGAGACTTCGTTATAGCTGGGATTTTTGGTTTTTCCGCCCGAATAGCCGGATGTGGTGGAGATGACCCCATCGAGTTTGTCATAGGGCGGCTCCATGCACCAGAAACATCCCCCGGCGAAGATCGCTGTCGCTGTTTCCATCTTTTCCTCGCTGGCCTGCGCCCCCATGGGTGAGTTAATAACCATGGCCCAGGCCGCCAATATCAATATGTTTCTCATAAAGCCCCTTTATGCCGGGCACGCTGTCATATGTTTTCATCGTCCCTGCCATATCCTTCATTCTGTGTGGCAACTATCTCATCAAACTCCTTCACTTACAGATGCCACAGCGCGCAAATAGACTCATTCTAATGAGAAATAGTTCAATCCGGCAGGTGTGGCGGCGATATGTCGAAGAATAAAATCACGGCTATATATCGCGGCGGCTCTCCCGCCTGCGTTATACTCAACCATGATCATCTGGATAGACGCGGACGCCGCCCCCCGGGCCATAAAGGAAATGGTTTACAAGGCGGCCAAAAGGACAAACTTGCCGGTCAGGCTGGTGGCCAACTCATATATGTCCATTCCGGACAACCCGCTTTTCACCATCACCGTCGTGGAGAGCGGCCCGGACGAAGCGGACCGCTATATTGAGGAAAACATCGCAAAGGGCCACATCGTGATAACAGCGGATATACCCCTGGCGGCCAAGGTGGTGGCCAGGGGAGCCCACGCCATCAATCCGGTGGGGGTGGAATATACCGAGAAGAACGTGGGGGAGCGGCTTGCCGCCCGCAATCTGATGTCGGATCTGCGAAGCGCTGGGATGGATACCGGTGGCCCGTCGGCGTTATCCAGAAAGAATGTCCAGGACTTCGCCAACATCCTGGATCGGCTGCTCACAAGGCTCATGAAAAGGGAGTGAGACAAAGCGGACTGAGTAACTGGAAAAAGCGCCGTCTGGTTTTCTATACTGCCATTTTTTGTTTCGACATATATGAATCCACCTGTTCTTTAATATATAGTTATGCTATAATCACAAATTATATTCAGCTTAGTGGAGACTATTCGTTGACCTTCGGCCAATTCTGGTCGGCACGATACTGTCGCCTCCTCTGAGGTAACTCAAGGAGTGATCATGTCCAAATCCAATCTTTCTCTTGTCCCCGGTGTTATACATCTGCAGGGTGGTGTTGTGGCCGCAAAAGATGTGGCCATACCTTTGCCCACGACAGTAGGCGCCCCCGCAGAGCCTGCTGCGACGGCCATCATCTATTGTGAGGGCAACTTCGCCAAAATCGATGGCAAGACCGCCAACGGCCTGATTCGACACTCGGAAAAGTACCAGATCCTCTCGGTCATAGATAGCCAAAAGGCAGGCCTTGACACCGGAATGGCGCTGGACGGGAAGCCAAACTCCATCCCAGTCTTCCGTGACATCACCGCCGCCCTGGCCAGCGCCGGGCAGATACCGGACTATCTAATATACGGGATGGCCCCCGCCAGCGGTATGCTGTCAACGACAGAACGCAGCCTGGTGTTATATGCTATGAGCCTGGGAATGAATATTGTAAACGGGCTCCATGAGTTCCTGAACGACGATCCGGAATTTATAGCAGCCAGTGCAGATGCAAATGTCAAGATTCTCGATGTCCGAAAGCCCCGCGCCAAAAAGGACTTGCGGCTGTTCAGTGGCCGTATAGAAGAGGTCACCTGTCCGGTGATCGCGGTGCTGGGCACCGACGCCGCCATTGGCAAACGCACCACCGCCACTGTCATGACCAAAGCCCTTAACGAGCGGGGAATCAATGCGGTGATGGTGGGAACTGGCCAGACTGGTCTGATCCAGGGGGCCCGTTATGGTGTGGCCCTGGACGCCATTCCGTCCCAGTTCTGTTCGGGTGAGGTGGAAGCCACCATCCTCGAGGCGTTTGAAGGAGAGAATCCCGATGTGATCATCATCGAAGGTCAGGGCGCTCTTAGCCACCCGGCATACCTGTCTTCGACTTTTATCCTGCGGGGAGGCCGACCCCACGGTGTGGTGCTGCAACACGCGCCGGGGAGGAAGAGCCGTTGTGACTTTGACCAGATGGCGATGCCAACTCCTGCCAGCGAGATAGAGATAATCCAGGCCTTTGCCGATACGAAAGTCATCGGCCTGACGATCAACCATGAAAACATGACCGCTGCCCAGGTTAACGCCGCCATTACCTTATATGAGAGCGAACTGGGCATCCCAACCACTGACGCGCTGACCCATTCCAGCGACAGATTGGTGGAGATGGTGTTGTCCGCCTTTCCGGAGTTGGAGGAGAAGCTAGCCGCCGGAGCGCTATGACCGCGCCCCGGCTGGAGATCGACCTCGACAAAATCCACCACAACGCCCGTACCCTGGTAGAACGGCTGGGCGCCAGGGGGATTATGGTGACAGGAGTCACCAAGGCTTGCCTCGGTTCCGCTGAGATAGCCGAAGCGTTTCTTCGCGCAGGGGTGGCCGGGCTGGGTGATTCCCGCATCGAGAATATCGAAGCGATGCGTCTTGCGGGTGTTCAGGCGTCAATGACGCTTATCCGCTCTCCCATGCTCAGCCAGGTGGACAGGGTGGTGGCTCACGCAGATATAAGCTT
>JAOUPQ010000354.1 GCA_029879765.1 Nitrospinota bacterium
GAGCAAGGAATATATCCACCCCAGCCATCCCTGCCCCGACCCCCAAAAACCAGGCCCTGGCCCCATATCTTTCCAGCAGCCAGCCCTGCAGCAGGAAGGGGGGAAGGTTCCACCAGATATGGGCATCGTCGCAATGGACGAAATGGGCTGTGAAAAGCCTCCATGGCTCGTGCATATACAGGTTTTGATCCCAAACAAACGCCTTTGGGGCGGGGCCATAGGCTATGTATATGCATGCTGTGATGGCCCCGGAAAATATGGTCAGCCATGGCGCCATTGCAGCGCCATGACCAACCTGCCGGATCGTGGAAGACACAGGTCACACCCTTCCTGTTGTCTGTCTTCCCTTACGCAGGGCAGCCGCAGCAAGAAACGGTAGGGTCATGATAAACAGACCGTCCGCCGCGCCAGCCCCCGCCGAGCCGGATGAACCCAAATTCGCTCTTCTGCCGGTGAACATGGGGGACGCAGAATCTGCCCGCCTGTCCTGCGCCGGCGAGCCTTCCCTGGCGCTCTGGGCCGCCTTCTCTGTCTCGCGCCGGGCCTTGTTCTTCCGCTCAATCCCCAGCTTCTGGAACACTTCTTCCCGAACCACAAGCATAGATGTGTATTCCGTCACCAGGCCGTATTCCAGCGCCATATCCACGATGGCGCCCTTGATGTCCGGATTTTCTCCGAAATTATCCATCTCCTTTTGCATCATCGATATTTTCGCAAAGGCCCACATACGCAAAAGCTCCGGATTATCCTGGGTAACCTCCGGAAATTCAAAGCGTGTGGAGTAGTCTTTCGTTTCCGGACCCACTTTGCCGGTCAGGCGCAAGGTGGCCTCCCCCCCGCCGAAATAGCGCCCGAACACCATCAGCCTCTGGCCTCGATATATGGCGCCAAGTTGCTCCGGCGCCACCTCCCCGGTCTTGATCCCGGAGATCTGCAGCCGAACGTTGTTCAGAGCCTGGTGGGTGACTTTGGATTTTGCCTGCAGGATCTTGCCTATGATGTCGTCGGAGTTGGAAACCGCCATGGAAAAACCCCCGGAGGCCTCGGTCATGGCGCGCAAAAGGGGTCTGTTGGCGCTGTTCCCCATGATGAAGGTGAAGAGCCGGATATCCTTTTCCCCCACCAGATCCAGAAAATCGCGCTGGCTTGTCAGGCCCACATTGGCCACTCCATCGGTGACCAGGAGGATGGCGCAGGGGCGATCCGCGTCCAGCTTTCCCAGGGCCATGGACAGACCATCGTATAAGTTGGTGGATCCTTCAGGTTTAGTGCTGGCAACCTGCTTTGTATATGCATGCTTATTTTCCTCCGTTGCCGATACAAATCCTTTAGTGATCTCCCAGGCGGAATTGTTAAATGCGATAATCCGAAACCGGTCTTCCGGGCGCATTTGTTTGATAGCCCTCTCCACCCCTTCGGCCAGCGAGGCGTATTTGCCCACCATGGAGCCGGAAAGATCCAGGACGAACACCCAGTCCGAGCCGGAAGTGATGGGGGCCAGGTCATCGCCGGGGACAAGGGTCAGCATAAAGACTCCTGGTTTGTCTTTCAAAGGCTTGTAAGTCACCAGGTTAACGGAGGGTGGGGTGGCATCCGGCAGGCGATAATACACCACGATATCAGTGTCCAACCGGACGTTTACCTTCGGAGTGGGCGCCCCTTCCTCCTGTTGGGGGGAGGGGGCCATATTGTCCAGATGAACTTTCCACTCGCCGGGGCTGACCTGGGTTATGGAAGCGGCAGGATGGGCCGGAAGCCGCACAGCCTCCACTGGGGATGCGGATCGTATATGCAAGTCGTAACTAAAAACCCCGGTGACGGTATCATTTGATGTCCAGAATTGCAGTTTTTCCTCGTCCACCCCCCCTTCTTCCAGAGGATATACCAGAGAGGCTATGCTATGGTCAATCAAGATGGGCTGTATATACACGATACGAATCTTCGTTTCCTGGGCGCCTCGAACGGGAAAAACCGTCACATCGAAGGTCTTATGCCCCTGTTGTTCAGTCAGGCCAGCCTCGCGACCGGCGTTCTTTTCGGTTGTGTAGACATTTCTGGCCTCCTCCCGCTTCATCACCTCTCCCACCACAGGTTGACCATCGATCCACATGGTAAACTCGGCCACGGAAGCGCTTTCCGGGATGGGAAAGGAGTAAACCGCCTCCAGGTCCTGATCATGGGGATTGAAAAAGGATTGCTCCACCGTAGTGATGGCGTATTCATCCTGGATTATGACGTTGACCCGATGGTCACGAATGGCCAGGGGTGGAATGGAGCCATCGGCGGGGGAGAGAAGCCCTGCGGCATGGCTGTTTAAAGTGTATATGCATAGCATTGTTGTGTACGCAAATAAAGTCGATATCCAAATGGAAGGCTTTGCCAGACAATTTAGCATTTTCATTT
>JAOUPQ010000355.1 GCA_029879765.1 Nitrospinota bacterium
TCGGCCCTGCCTGATATGCTTAGGCGAGAAATGCTCCCTCACCGAGGGGGGGGAGCTGCCGCTGATCCAGGTGTACCGATTCGAGAAAAAGACTTCCAAGGAGCAGGGAGCCTCGGAGCGGCGCTAAGACGGCTATGGCAACGGGGAGAACAGAGTCACTCCGCTGTGGCGGTGGCGGATTCCTTTTTGGCTGGCGTTTCCTTCTTTTCGGCAGAATCTGTCTTGGCGGAGGTTTCCGTCTTGGTGGAATCGTCCTTTGCGGTGGAAGTGGACGCGGCATCTGAAGTGTCCTTCTTAGAAGAAGCCTTCTCCGCCGTGGTCGTCTTGGCATAGTCGGTCTTATACCATCCCGTTCCCTTGAGGTGGAAGGTGTTGGCGCTCATAAGCTTCACTACTTTTCCACCGCAATTTGATCCGTTCCCGTGCTTTTTCAGGGGTGAATCGGAGATTCTCTGGTTAACTTCAAACATCTCGCCACATTTCTGGCATTCATATTCGTAAATGGGCATATTCTATTCAGTCTCCATGCGCTCTTTCAGGTTGCAACAATAAATAACCTTACATTGATATAGAATGGCAAGCGGCTTTGTCAAGGCCTCAAGCCAGGTATGTGAGCCAGTTTTCATACTCCGGCGTACGGCCCCGCAATGTGTCGAAATAGGCGGTCTGCAGCTTTCTGGTCAACGAACCCATTCCCCCCTGGCCGATCGTCCTGTCATCCAGGGAGTTGATAGGGGTAAGCTCCGCGGCTGTGCCGGTGAAGAACGCCTCGTCGGCGATGTAAACCTCGTCGCGGGAAAAATACTGTTCCTCCACCACAAGGCCCATGTCCCGGGCGATGGTGATGACCGAGTCGCGGGTGATCCCCTCCAGCACCGAGGTGAGGGGTGGGGTTTTAAGTCGACCGTTGCGCACTATGAAGATATTCTCCCCGGATCCTTCGGCCACATGGCCGGCCACGTCCAGCAGCAGCGCTTCGTCATATCCGGCCTTCACGGCCTCAATTTTGGCCATGATGGAGTTCACATAGGCGCCACACACCTTGGCCTTGGTCATTGTCACGTTTTCGTGATGACGGGCGAAGCTGGCCACCTTCACGCGGATCCCTTTGGCCAGGGCCTCTTCCCCCAAATATGTCCCCCAGCGCCACACGGCCACCGCCACCTGGGTTCTCACGCCGGTGGTGTTCAGCCCCCGGCGGTTATCCCCAAGAAATGCGATGGGGCGGATATAGCACTCATCCAGGTTGTTCACCCTGATGGTGTCCAGGATAGCTTTGTTGATCTGATCCTGGGTATAGGGGATATTCATCCCCACGATCTTGGCGGAGGCGAACAGCCGGGCAGTATGCTCCGGCAGCCGGAATACGGCAGGGCCCTTTTGCGCCTTATAGCAACGGATCCCCTCGAAGACACCCATGCCATAGTGCAGGGTGTGGGTCATCACATGGACGTTGGCCAGGTCCCAATCCACCAGGGAACCGTCGAGCCATATTTTCTCCGACTTTGGAGCTTCACTCATGATTTACCATCTACAAAAGAAAAAGCCATATTCTCCGGTATGCAACGTCACCTGTCAAGAAGACCTGCTCGGGGTCACAAGTTGATCTTTGTCAGCCCGTTGGCGTGGACCATCCGGGTCATCCCCTGCCTGGGGCCCAGCTCCCGCCAGAAGGAGCTGGTGTAGAACCTCCATGATAAGCCATAAAGCGGGTTGACAGCACCTACGAACTGCAGCATGTCCACCTGCGCCTCCCTGGCCAGATTAATGGCCAACCGGGTTTCCTGGCGGGAATCGTTCCAGTTAAACACCAGCAAACGCCAGAAAATCCAGGGTTTCTTCAAACCCCTGACCTTCCGCAACTGGACAAGTCTTTTCATGGCGCCGAAGGCCCTGGCAAAATCCCCCCCTGCCTGATATCGCTCCAGGCTGGCCTGGGTGGCCCCGGAGATGGCGAAGTATACGGTGTCGAACATCAGGGCGGCCTCCATTTTCTTCTCGTTGTCGAGAAAGACGCCGTTGGTGGAGGTTATGATGTCCAGCTCCGGATTCAGCTCCTTGAGTATGGTCATCTCCTCAAGGATGTTTTTGGATAAAAACGGCTCGCCCAGCTTGAAAAAATCCACATGGCCGATTTTATGGTCGTGGATGATCCTGGCCACCTTGCCCATGTCTTCGGGGGACATGGAGAGCTTTTTCCGGGTATTCAGCATTTCGGCGTTGGCGCAGCCGATGCACGAGTAATTGCATCCGGCGGTGTTCTCCACCATTATTCCAGGCAGTAGAACCTGTTCCCGGCCAGGCGGGCGCCGACCCGGCTGAACATCTCGCCACCGGAGAGGTAAAGCTTCTTTGAGCTTACGTTGATTTTACGTATCAGGTTGTTTTTCAAAATCAGCT